>NZ_JALN02000004.1 GCF_000559085.1 Mycolicibacterium aromaticivorans JS19b1 = JCM 16368
AAGATCCGACGTGGGGCAGATCGGGCAGCGCCTCCTGGTGGTGGCAAGCTGGGCACACCACGAGGTAGCCCAGTGGGAAAACTCTGATCCTAGTGATCGATACCACGAGCCACCGGCTGTTTCGGGGTCAACATCATCGGCGGGTGCTGGACGCAGACACCCTGAGCAGTGTGTGTCGATGCTGGT
Source organism: Mycolicibacterium aromaticivorans JS19b1 = JCM 16368 (assembly GCF_000559085.1). Lineage (NCBI taxonomy): Bacteria > Bacillati > Actinomycetota > Actinomycetes > Mycobacteriales > Mycobacteriaceae > Mycobacterium > Mycolicibacterium aromaticivorans. The sequence continues at coordinate 187 of NZ_JALN02000004.1, forward strand.
CAACCCGATCACTAGTGCACCTCAATGCCGTTTTGTGAGCCCCACGGATCGATCACGGATCGATCGTGGGATCAGCGCCGTACCGTGCGGGAGGATCGTGGGCTGAGTCCGGGCACGTGAGTCGCAATGCGGCGCAGCGCAGTTCGGAGGTGATCGGTGCCAGCGGGTACTTTCGCAGTCGCCGCAGGCTGTCGGGTACTCAGCGCGCCTGTTATTGACGGGCGGTCGCCTCCGGCCGGCGAAGGCCCAACGCGGGTGTCCGCATGAGGCGTGTTCCTGCTGTCGTGGAGTGTTCCGACGGAACCGTGGTGGGTTGATAGCCCGCATCCACGATCGGGCGCAGCGCTGCATCGAGGAAATCTACCTCGGCTGCGGGGATTCCAGCTTGCCGTAGCGCATGGTGAGCGGGAGCTCACGGGTAGGAACCCGATAGATGGTCGTCGTCCCGCCGAGGGCATTTCGCGTCGTTGTGATGTCGCGTGCGGGAACCGTCCGCAAGTCGGTGTTCTGCGCGAACGGGTGCACGTAGGCGATGCCGAGCACAGCGTTGAGCACGGCCAACCTATTGGACGGATCAGTCGGCGGATCTGCGAAACCGTCGTACTGATTCTTCACCACGACAACGTGAAATCGTGTGTCCGGCAATGGTTCCGGCGTGTAATCGAGTCCGGGAACGCTGACGCCCTGCAGCGAAGATAGCGCACCGAGGTTAGGGTCGGCGGTCAGGACGAAGGTGGTATCGGACGGCACAGCCGGGTTGTCGTTGAGTTGGGCGGCCGCTTGCTGGACCACCATCGCGCCCTGTGAGGTACCCACGACGGTCAGCGGCCCCTTGCTCGCCAAGACCTCGGTCTCGAGGGCGTTAACACCGCTGGCGATCGATTCGCCCAAGGTCGGATCCGCTGGTCCCGTCACCGGCCAGAGCGAGGCGGGATAGTTGATTACCGTGACCGGATCGCTGCCGAGCGCTCCGCCGAGCAGATCAGCAGTGTCGCCGAACGTGCCGGCGGGCACCACACGCCCCAGTGTTCCGGTGGTCCCGCCTACGTAGAAAACAGTGTCGGCCTGAGCCGACGCACCGTCAACGATCGCGATGGCAATGACCATTGTCAGGATCGTTATGGGTCTGCGGACAAGTGATCGACGAGCACTCATGGCGACCTCCCAGCACAAAAAGTAGCCGACAGTGACGGCCATCAGCACGGGTAGTGAGAAACTCAGATATGCTGCGCTAGTGTGGCTTTCATTACTCTTGCTCCGCACGATTTGCGGTTTGACTGGGCAGCTGCCCTGCGAAGCGCGGCAACGCCCACACTTTCTTTTCCCCTTCGTACAGGTAAGGGCAGAGGCCACAAGTTCGTGACCCCGGGGAGACCCGTCGATCTCATGAAATCGTCTGAGTCCGAGACAAGGCGTGAGACGTCCACAATCTCTGGATACGAGACTTGATGTCGCTCGGCCTGGCCTTGGCGCGAAAAGGGTTGGACGCGCGCGAATTTCGCCGTAGCGTTTAGCGCTCGATGTGGTGTTGATCGCGAGAGGGCGGTGTCCAGTCGCGGGCGCGTGGTGGAACCGCCGGTGCAACCACATCCGCCCAAGCCGTCCCGGGTCACGAAGCCGCCGACGGTCCTGGGTGGTCAGCCCCAGGAGTCGGCCCTCGCTGCTTTTCGAAGACACGATGACACTGCCGTACAACAACGGCACCGTGCGCACCGAGAAGGTGGTGACCGACAGCAGAAGGCCGGTGGCCTGCCGATTCGGCCTATACCGGCCCGGCACCGCCGAGCGGAACCAGAAATCAATCGCCCCATCGCTGCTGGTCAAACAATCCACACACGGATCACGCAGAATCGCGTTGATGGCGCCCTGGGCAAATACCGTGATCTCCTGCACGTCCCCGGCTGGGGTAATCAACAATGCCGTGTACACAACAGCCCTTCCACAACCCTCGGCGGCACGCACGACCTCACGATCCGACGTGTCGTAGATCGGGCAGCGCCTGCTGATGACAGGCTGGGCACACCACCAGATACGGCCCATCGAGGAGATCGCTGTCCTTGATGATCGATTTCACTATCCACTGGGTGTTTTCGGGGTCAGCCTCATCGGCAGGTGCCGGACGCAGACACCCCGAACAATGCGTGTCGATGCTGGTCCAGCGGATCATTAGCGCACCTTATACCGAGTTAGCCGCCCAAGCGAGAGAATGTGATCAGCACCGCAGGTCCAGCATCAATCCGACCGTTACTGGCCCCGCGGATGCGGCCTCCGCATCCAGCATGCGCGCGCTGCGCGAGGCGCTCACCGATGGTGAGGATGGCCCCTTGCCGAGACAAAAACTGAGCCGTCCACATTCTTTAGAAACGAGACAGGTCGCTCGATGGCTTCAGACTTGGTCTTGTGGCGCGGGTATTCCCGTGCGGTGGGTGTCGATGAGTCGTCCCCAGTTTGTGCCGAAGAGGATCAATAGTGCTCCGGTGACGCCGATGGGGGTAAGGGGGTCGTGAGCCAAGAGCACTCCAATCGCCGCGGCCCAAAGCGGTTCAGTTCCCAAAAGCAGGCTTACCCTGGCTGGCGAGGTGCGCCGGACTGCCCATATCTGGATGAAGAAGGCGAAAACAGTGCAGACAAGCGCAAGATAAATCGTCAGGATCCATGATTGTGTGCTCATCTGCGCGGCGACTTCGCTGACTCCTCGTCCAGAGATCTGTGAGAGGACCGTGAACACGACTAGGCCAGTGCAGAGCTGCACGAGCGTGACTGAACCGTTCCGAGTTTCATGCCGGCTTCATGGTTGAGGTGTCGCCGGCTGGGACCCCTGGGTTTGAGCGTAGTAGGCGCTCTCGTATTCCTCGGGCGGGACGTAGTCCAGAACGCTGTGCAGTCGGCGGTTGTTGAACCAGTCGACCCACTCCATCGTGGCGTACTCGACGTCGTCGATGATGCGCAGCGGGCCGGACAGGAAGGGGCTGCCGCGGCCGACGGCTTCGGTCTTGAACAACCCGATCGTGGTCTCGGCCAACGCATTGTCATAGGCGTCGCCGACGCTGCCAATGGACGCCGCGATCCCCTCCAGCACAAGCGTTTCCGCGAATGCGATCGACGTATATTGCGACCCGGCGTCGCTATGATGAATCAGTCCAGCAGTCACTCGGTGATCGGCGTGATCACGCCGCCACAGCGCCATCTTCAACGCTGTTGTCACCATCGCGGTGTCCTTCACGGTGACGGCATGCCAGCCCACGATGGCCCGCGAGAAGCAGTCGATCACGAACGCCACGTAGACGAACCCCGACCACGTTCGGCAGTAGGTGAAGTCGGTGACCCATTTTCGATTCGGCATCACCGCGGTGAAGTCGCGGTCCAGCAGATCCGGTGCCCGACGAGAGTCCTTGCCGCCGGGGATCGTGGTGCGGTGCTTGCGACCCCTGACCACCCCGGACAGGCCCTCATCACTCATCAGCCGGTCCACGGTGCACGCCGCCACCTGATGACCCTGGCGGCGCAGATGTGCCGTCATCTTCCGACGCCCGTACAAGCCCTCCGGCGTCCCGACAGTGGCACGCAACGCATCAGTCAGCTCGGCGTCAGTGATCGTGCGCGCTGACGGCGCGGCCTTCTTCCAATGTCGATACGTGCGTCCGGCGACCGCCACACCCTGCTCAGTGAGCACGCGGCAGATCGACTCGACCCGGAACTTTCGTGCACGCATCTGATCGATGAACGAACAGATCAACGGTGGCGAGGGTCGAGTTCCCTCGCGAAGAAAATCGAAGCCGCCTTCAGAATCTCGTTTGCTTCCTTGAGATCTCGATTCTCACGCTCCAACTGCTTGATGCGTTGCTGCTCGGCTGTCGTCACCCCAGGACTCTGCGCAGCGTCGACCTGAGCTTGCAGCACCCACTTGCGCAGTGTCTCCGGACCGACCCCGACCTTCGGGCCGATCGCCTGAGCCGCGGCGTACACCGACCGATACTCGCCGAGATGATCGAGGACCATCTTCACCGCACGCTCACGCTGCTCGACCGGGTAATGCTTCGACATAATCTGCATCCTTCTCAAAGAAGGAAGCGGCATCAAACTCGGAACGGTTCAGACTCGCGCCGAGTCGAGGGTGCGTTTTTCAGACAATCGCGCGATCACGGTGACGTGCACTGCGCGTGCCGCGGCGGCAAGCAGAATTAGCAGATCCCCAAGGCTTGGCGCGGCGAATCCGCCGTTTTGAGTGAGTAGCCCGACGCCGACGATGGCGATGACCGCCGCCCCGTAGAACATGGGGGGCAGGTATGTACGCCGTATCCACCGTTCGAGCAGCGGTGTCATGACGATGGTTAAGGAGATGATCAGCCCAGCGTTTGATGCCGAGGTCATCGTCACCCCGAATGTTTCGAGAGTAAAGATGATGCTCAAGATCGTCCCGAAAACGACGCCGAGCGCAATCTCAGTGCGGTTGATGTGCCGCAGCTTCGGCGCTAAAACGATGGTCAAACCTAGTGCGGCCAGAGCGAATCGGATGACGAGGAAGGAGAACACGCCGTCGGCGGTGACAACTTCTTTGGCCGCCAGGTAGCTCGACCCCCAGACGACGGCCACCGCGAGCAATGCGACATCGACATTGCGGGAGGGGCACGCGGACGGCGGCGGTGTGTAGTTGATTGCCGCATTGGGGGTGGCGCGGTTGGGGATGCTCAACACGAGGTCTCGGCAGAAATGGCGGTGTCTTTCTGTGAAAGGTTCACAAGCCGCCGGCCCTCAATAGTGCAGCTTCCAGCTATGAAAGATGCAGACGGCGAGCCAGATTCGGCGACTACCGGGCCGGCCCCATGCCGCGGCGACATCCATCATCTCCAGAGCCCAACACATTAGACAAGCAACACTATCTTCAGTATCCAAGTAGATTCACTACATGGATGTGGAGCGTCTGCGACTTCTGCGCGAATTGGCCGAGCGCGGAACGGTCCATGCCACTGCGACCGCGATGTCCCTTACTCCATCGGCGGTCTCCCAGCAGCTCAAAATCCTGCAACGCGAGGTTGGCGTTCCCCTCCTCGAAGCCACTGGACGCCGATTACGCCTCACCGATGCTGGCCGGGTCCTCGTCGCACGGACCGACGAGGTGCTCGCTGCGCTCGATCGCGCACGCGCTGACATGGACGCCTACCGCGATACACCCCGTGGAACCGTGCGAGTGGCGATGTTCCCCTCCGGGGCCGCAATGCTGTTGGCCGGACTCATCACCCGGGCTGCAGCTATCGGCGTGGAGGTTCTAGGACGTGATATCGATGAGCCTGCCGCACACGCACCCATGCAGCTAGCCGACTTTGACGTTGTGGTTGTACATCGCGACGAACGTGACGCCGCGCACTGGGGTCCCCGCATCGAAGCCACCCTGCTTCTGCGAGAACCTCTTGAGATTCTGTTGCCGCCAGGCCATCGTCTAGCCAAGCGCAAGCGGGTAGCCCTGCCCGAACTCGCCGACGATCCATGGATCGGTGTCGAGGGCGGCCTCATGGTCGACGATGTGCTGCGCTCACTGGCCACCGTATCCGGGGTTCATCCGCGTATCGTTCAAAGAGTCAACGACTTTCGTGTTGTTGAAGAACTCGTCATAGCCGGCATCGGAGTCGCGCTCCTACCGCGCTACGTACTCACCGCCAGAGAACTGACCCGCAAACCACTCAGTGGGATCCGCATCGCGCGCCGCATCGAAGCGGTCACCCGTGCCGGTGCGACCGCTCGGCCCGCCGTCAACGCAGTCATCAGCATCCTCAAGTCACTCGCCCAAGAAACGAACCAGCACAACACCCGACCGCAATAACTGGCACCTGATGCCAGCCCCGGTGAGACAGGATCTGAGCCGTCCAAATTCTTTAAATCTGAGACGTTCTGCTGATTGAAGTGTTGGTAGTCATGTGTTCTGCTCGTTGCTGTTGGGCAGAATCCTTGGTGGTGCCGATGAAGACGTCGGCGATCTCGGGTAGCCCAGATACTAAATCCCACAGGGGCTTATCGGTCTCGTACCGCTCGGCGGCGTTCTCCTGGTCCCATTGCTGCTTCCATGCTGCATAACCAGGCAGGTCATCGGGGTCGGAGCTGTAGTCCAGCGGATCAAGCCCCTCGGGATGCTGCGGCCGGACCATGTAGAAGCGTGCTAGCCGTCCGGTGTGGCGGTGGCCGCCGAACTCGCTGACGAGCTGGAACGACTCCGGCGTCTTCACCGGCCGACTGCGGATCTTGCCGCTACCGGATCACCAGGTGGATGATCTCCGCGGCGATCGGCGCGGAGATGGCGGCCGGAGCCGGGCGGTGACGACGGCCAGAGCGGCGATGAGCGCCATTGCCAGGCCAGCGCAGTCAGCGTTATGGCTGATCTGCGATGAAGGCGCGCATGCCTTTGGGCCAGCTCCACGAGTATTCGGGGTCTGTTTCCCATGCAGTTCCGATGAGTCCCACGGGGCATCGGGTATCGGCCAGCAGCTTGGCCGTTACCGAGCTGGTGTCGTTGTCCTCGGCGGCCTTTCTGACGCGGGCGCGCTGGTCGTCGGTTAGCCGGCCCCACCATTCGCGGGTGTGTTTCTCGAACGGTATCTGGTCAACCATCGTTCACTTTCCCTTCGAGAGGTAGGTCCGGCATGAAGTCAGCGAGTCCGTTGGTGAGCCACCAAGTGAGGTGATCGCCGGTGAGGGCCGCGAGCATGGGGGACTGTGGATCTAACGGTGTTTCCGGCACTGACACGCTGAGTGATGCTCGGCGAGAAAGGTGCCGTGATGACGACACTGGACGATGTGGCGAAGAAGAAGGCGGCTGAGCAGTCCGAAGGCCAGAAGGCTGCGGTCGAACTGGTCCGATTGGCCCAGGAGCAGGGCTTGTCGCTGACCGGGCCCGACGGGCTGCTCAAGCAGTTGACCAAGACGGTCCTCGAGACCGCGCTCAATGAGGAGATGACCGAGCACCTCGGCTATGAGAAACACGACCCGCCCGAGACGGGGTCGGGCAACATCCGCAACGGCACCCGCACCAAGACGGTGCTGACCGACACCACCGGCCCGGTCGAACTTGACGTGCCGCGCGATCGGGCATCGACCTTCGAGCCTCAGATCGTCAAGAAACGCCAACGTCGCCTGAACGGCGTGGACGAGGTCGTGCTGTCGCTGTACGCGAAGGGCTTGACCACCGGTGAGATCTCGGCGCACTTCGCCGAGATCTACGGGGCGTCGGTATCCAAAGAGACGATCAGCCGCATCACCGACAAGGTGCTTGAGGAGATGAACGACTGGTCGGTGCGACCGCTGGATGAAACCTACGCCGCGATCTTCATCGACGCGATCGTGGTCAAGGTCCGCGACGGCCAAGTCGCCAACCGGCCGTTCTACGCTGCCATCGGGGTCACCCTGGCCGGGGAACGCGACATCCTCGGCTTGTGGGCCGGCACCGGCGGGGAGGGCGCCAAGTTCTGGATGAGCGTGCTCACCGACCTACGCAACCGCGGCATCAAGGACACCTTCTTCGTCGTCTGCGACGGGCTCAAGGGACTGCCCGAGGTGGTGGGCAATGTGTGGCCGCAGGCGATCGTGCAGACGTGCATCATTCATCTGCTGCGCAACACTTTTCGGCTCACGTCCCGCAAGTACTGGGACGAGATCAAGGGCGACGTCAAGCCGATCTACACTGCGGTCAACGCGACCGCGGCTCGGGCGGCGTTCGACGAGCTGGCCGAGAAATGGGGGCAGCGCTACCCGGCAGTGATCCGGCTCTGGGACAACGCCTGGGCGGAGTTCATTCCGTTCCTGGACTACGACGTGGAGATCCGGCGAGTGATCTGCTCGACGAACGCGATCGAGTCGCTCAACGCCCGCTACCGCCGCGCGATCAAGGCCCGCGGACACTTCCCCTCCGAGCAGGCGGCGCTCAAGTGCCTGTATCTGGTGACCCGATCACTGGACCCGACCGGTGTCGGCAGGGCACGATGGACGATGCGGTGGAAACCTGCCCTCAATGCGTTCGCGATCACCTTCGCCGACCGATTCCCGGCAGCCGAAACCTACTGATGAAAAACGCCGGAAACACCGTTAGCGAGATAGACCCGAGCATGGCGGTGATGCTGTGGTGGCGGTCCTCGGTGTGCATGATCCAGCCGTAGTCGGTGACGGGTGGCCGGTCGGCTTCGCAGTAGAGGTAGTCGTCGAGTAGCGTGGTTAGTTCGCTGGTGGTGGTGTGGGCGGCTTCAACGATCATTTCGGCGCGCTGTTGCGGGGTGTAACGCGTTGGGAGCACGGCCAGGTCGGTGTAGAGCTCGGCGATCATCGTGGTGAGCGCGGTGTGGCCGTGGTGTCCCCAGTCGGTGGCGATGCGGCCGGCGACCGCATCGATGCGAGCGGCGGCGTCGGTGGGCATAGCGGCGGGGTGGTTAGAGGCTGAGGTCATAGCCGGAGTCCTGTTCTCGGCTGCGGCTGCGGCTGCGGTCGAGGCCGAGGTGTCGGTCTAGTTCCCGATCACGTTGTGTGCGTTGGGTTTTCTGGTAGGTACTACGCCGGCGGGTGACCGCGTGCCGGTGTTCGGCAACCAATGATGCGACCAGCTCGGGCAAGTGCTGGGTGGGGGTGCCGGCCGCGATCTGGTGCGCGGTTCGGGCGGCCTCGTCGCGGCCGATGACTTGGCGTAGCGCTCGGGCGGCTTGGGTGGGGGTGCCACGGCGAGCGAGGTGTACTCCCTCGACGCCGGCCTGATTGTGGATGTGGTGGGTGTCGGCGGGGTCGCGTTGGTAGAGGTAGGCGTGGTTGGATGCGCGGCCGCGGGTGAGTGCGACGTAGGCCAGATTGCGGCTGGCGGTGTCGGCGAGCACGGAGTGGGTGGTGTCGGCGGTGACGCCTTGGGCGGCGTGCACGGTGACCGCATGCCCGAGCTGCACCTGCTCACGCAGGTAATCGTCACTGAAGACAGCCCACGCGCCGTCGCCCAGACGGCGGGCGGCGATCCGCGGGTGCTCGGCGGTGTCGTCGACTTTGACCACGCGCCAGCGTTGCCCGTTACGCACCGGCGCCCCGTTCAGGGTTTGGGTGCGGTCGTGGGGCTGGTAGACGGTGATGGTGGGGTCGTTGCGCCGGGTGAGCACCACATCCCCGGTGCTGATGTGGTGGTCGCGAGCTCCGGTCACCGTGGTGATGTCGCGCCCTGCGGCGGTGCGCTCGGCGACGGTCTGGTCGTGGACACGACGATTCAGGGCATCCGTCATTTCGACGGTGTCGGCCAGCAGTAACGCGTCTTTCCCGGCGGCGAGATCCGCTTGGTGGGCGGCCAGGGCGTCGGCGGCCATGGTGAGCTGATCCCCGCATGCCAGCCGCTGGTGGTCGCGGTACCAGTCGACCGCGCGGCGCACCGGCGCCGGCCCTCCATCACGCACCGCTAACGACGCCGCCCGTTCGGCCGGATCACGCAGACGCCACACCTCGGACAGGCGTTGAGCCCAGGGCAGCTCGTCGCAGAGTTGGGCGAACATTCCCCCACGGGCTTTGACCGGCTCGAGCTGGTGGGCGTCGCCGACCAGAACGGTTTTGGTTCCCGCGGTGGTGGTGGCGGTCAGCAACTGTCTCCAGTGGTCGGTGCCGACCATGCCGGCTTCATCGACGACCACCACATCGAAGGGCCCGAACTGCAGGCGCCCGTCGGCCACGCGGGCCAGGGCGCTGTGCATGGTGTAGCCCTCGGTGGCCACCCCTTCGGCCACGGCGACATCGACGGCTTTTCCGGTGGGGGCGATCACGATCATCCGCGCCGTCTGCCGGCGCTCGACGATGGTGCGCAACGCCCGCATGGAGGTGGTCTTTCCCGCGCCGGCTGGGGCGCTCAACGGCACCACCAACTGGGGTGTGGACGCGATCGCGGTCACCACCTGATGCTGCTGATCCGACAAGCCCAGCGCGGCCGCGGTGTGCTCCGGGCGCACCCACGCCATCGCCTGCATCGCGGTGGTGTCGACGAGGTCGAACACGCGGCGTTCCTCGGCCAAGATCGCATCGACGGTGAACCGCTCCGTGCCTTCGCGGTGATGCGCCAGCCGCGGCCCCGACAGCCGCATCCCCACCGCGTCCACCGCTGTTTCGATGAGCTGACGCGGCATCCCCGCGCCACTGGTGGCGGCACCGGCGGCCCCCGCGGAGTCCTCCACGAGGAGCGGCAGTTGGGCGCCGATGACTTCGACCAGATCCGCGCGCGTCAACCCCGCCTTGTCCGCGTGGGCCGCCATCGCCGCCACCGCGCGCCGATCCACCGCCACCCCACCGCGGCGCGCCGCGCGCGCTGCCGCGGTGCGCGCCGCCTGTTCCCGCGCGGCGCGAGCCTCCCGCTGCGCCGCACGCGACACCGCCAAACCACGCGTGTCAGCGCGCCACTGCGCGCGCAATTCGGCCCACGACAGCGACTCGGGTTTACGCGGTCGGGTGGCCTTCTGCGCGGCCGCCAACTGCGCCTGCGACAACCCCTTAGCATCGTCGACCAGCGTCAGATTTGATGCCGCCCACTCCCGCAACTGCGTGCTTCTCTGCGACCACGCGGCGATAGTTTTCGGGTCGATTCCGGCGATCTCCGCCATCCCCGTACGGGCATCCACCGGCCCCCACTCGATACCAGTCAACCGGTGCAATTCATAGCGCAGGGTGGCCTGATAAATGATCCCCGCTGCCCGGGCTTCATGGAACAAACTGGTGCCGTCAATCGACACCAGCCGGCCATCAGCCCGGGCCTGCCGATTCGGCACCAACACGTGGGTATGCAGGTGCGGATCCCCCGCCCGCGAGGTCTCATGCTGATAGGCCGCCGCCACCAAACCGGGCAATTTCTGCAGATCTTTTTCCCCCGTCACCGAGTTATGCACCCGGGTGTAGCCGGCATGGGCGGCCAAATATTCGAGCGCCTCACCGATCGCCGTCTGATGCGCCGCCGACACCGCTTTATCGACCACGTCATCGCCGAACACCCGCACCAACGACACCGACTTCGGGGCGCAAAACGTCAAATCAAAACCGTGCACACCGTGCTTACCGTGCGCGCGTCCGCACTCACCCGAGGGCGCCACACCCTCATCCAGCCAGCGCGCCACCACATCGGGATCCGCATCCCCACCCCCGCGCTCACCCTTGGTCAAACCGACCAAATCCGCGACCACCCGAGCATCACCGGCACATGTCCAGACCGGTGTCCGGGTGTCGCGTTCGGCGTAATACTCCGCCAACCCACCATTGGCCCGCTGACGGTCTTTCAGGGCATCACCCACCGCCCGCGCGGTGTCGTTGTAATAGTTCACCGACCACAACGACAACTTCGCCACCGTCAACACCGCAACCCCACTTCCGCGACGCCCGCTGCAACGAGCTAGGAAGCGCTGCGACGCGACGCCACCATAGCCTCGCACACCTTGTGCAAATGTGCCATGTTTATATTGTGGTTGGTGGAGGGTTTTGGGGCGGCGGTTGGGCTGGGGGTGGCTGCGGGAAGATTTGGGGAGCGGGAGCGAGGGGTTAGTGGTGGTGGAGTCAGGGTTGCTGGAGGTACTAGGGGCCAGTGGTGGCCACGGGGCGCAGCGGGTGGTGCGCTGGCTCGTCGAGGGCGCGCCGGCCGAGCGTGAACGCGTCGGCGTCGACCTCACCTGGCCGGCCGGCCACGTCCCCCTGTAACCCTGGTGAAGCGGGCGCGGTCACGGCGACCGTGCGGGGCGCATCGGGTGTATCGCTGGGGGTGCGGTGGGCTCGGCGGGACAAGATGTGGCGGATCTGTTCTTGGGCGGCGGTGATCCGGGCCGCCCGCGCGGCGTCGGTGAGCACCGGCGGCGCGGGCGCGGTGTCAATGCGACCGCCGGCTGTTTGCAGTGTGGGGTGCTGCACTGCCGGCGGTGCTGACCAGTCCAGTCGTCGCAGCCGGCTGGACAGGAACGCGCCGGGGTTGGTGATGTGGTCGGGCCAGCTCCAGCCGCGGGTGCGCATATCGGCGTTGAGTGCGTCGGTGATGGCCCGTGCCGTCCAGCCCTGGGGGTCGATACCTGCGACGGTGATGGCGTCGCAGATGGTGCCGATGTGGGCATGGTCTAGGCCGTGGGTGCCGGCCACCAGGGCCGCAGCAAGCTGTTGGGTGGCCAGCGGCCGCGCAGCGGCGCGCCGGGGCGGGCGCACTGCACGGGTTTTGAATCTCTTTCCCGAATCCTCGTCGGCGGGCGCGCCAGCGCGCCCGCTTGGTGAGTTTCTCCCTACGGGAGAAGAACAACCAACACCGCCTGACGGCGGTAGGTGGAAATCATCCCCACCGATACCCGAACGCCAAGGCTGGCGGGCGGCCGCCACCGGTGGCGGAATCCGGCGGGAAACGAGGTGGTACACCGAGGGTCGCCGCCCGACACTGGGGGTACCGGGTGAGCCGTGCCCGCGTTGGGCCTCCACGGCCCACTGGGACGCCCGCAAGACCCGCCAGGCGGCGGTCACAGTGCGCACATCACACCCCACCCGGGAGGCGATGGTGGCGCGGGTGACGGCCACGTGGCGGCCGGTGGCGTGATCGGCATGCTCGGCCATCACCGCCGCGATCGACACCAGCGTGGCCGCAGTGATCGACACCCGCTGCTCCGCGCACAGCTGTCCCAATGCCGGCGACTGCGCCCAGCGCCGTAGCCCCTCGAGCCAGCCGCTACGGCTAGTCCACATCGGGGCGCGCGGCGCACACGCACCGGCACGCTCAACCCAGCCGCGACGGCGTTCTTTCGCCAACGCGCGAACGACGTGCGGGGTGGGGGCAATGGCAGCGCCCACCGGAGCCGGCCACGTATTGCGTACCCGAGGCGATCGGGTGCTAAAGAAGTCACGATTTGCGCACTGACTGCGCGCTATCTCTGGAACGTTGAGCAAGCGTGCGCTACCGTGAGAGCTGTCCACCAAGACAGTCCCTTCGGGGAAATGGGTACGGAGACCCGGAACCGAGTTCGTAGCTCGGTTTGAACCTCCAGACGTGGCCCCGCCCAGGCGGGGCCTTCGTCATTCAGCGGGGTTCCGGACACCAGCTATTCAGATGTCACGTACTGGCCTTCGGCTGGTCGAACCAGCAGCCGCGGCGCGTACCGGTCACATCGCCAGCGGCAGAACCTCCTTGTCAAGTTCACGAATGAGTTCGGGGTGGCCAACATGGGCGGCCAAAACATCGGCCACGTACTGACCCATTGGGATGCCGCGTTGCGCGGCTTCACGCTTGACGATCTCGTAGACGACGCGATCGGGCCGGGTCATGATCTGCGCGCGATCGCCCTTATGTGTGCTGCGCCTTTGGGCCATGGGGTGAACTCTGCCAGCGATGCGGGGCGTTACCTGATAACGACACGCGGTTAGCCGGGCTGGCGTGAAACATGAGGTTTGGGCGGTTCACGGCCTTCGACTGGTAAGAGCGGAAATGATGTCAGCGACGGCGCGGCCGATTTCGGCGATGCCGGTGGTCGTGCCAGTCTTGTGGACGATGTAGCCGACCAGCAGATAGAACCCAATGAGGGCAACTGCGACGATGAGTACGGCGGCGGTCTGGGTGCTCACCGGTGTGCTCCCTTCGGAGATGTCGACCGGGAACCCCCTTGGCGGGGGTCCGGGGCCACGCGAGCGAGCGTGTCCTCTTCTTCTGGTTCGAGACGGCCTGAAATACAGGTCGAGGGAGAATGTGGCAGCACGGGGTGCAGCATCGAGTTGGGCCTTTCGACGACGTTGAAGGCCGTGCGATTCGCGATAAGCCCTCACTAGGGAGTACCTGTCGAATCGGCGTTTTCCGTCACCTCGGGAACCAACTCGCCCCTTCGAGGTATCGCCGCGCGGGGCGTGAGTTCTCTGCGTATGGCGGAACGTATATGCCGGTGACAGACGGATTTCGGGCAGCGGCGCGAAACACGGGGACGAAATTGGTCACTCGCTGAAGACACTGGGCGCTCCACACACGCCAGTTCGGATTCGGAACGGATCAGCGGAGCAGTGTCGTGAGATAGGTATGACCACCATGTCTGACGACACCACCATCGGCTCCAGTGACGACTACGACCCTCGCCAGAACGTGCTCCTGGACTTCGATGACGCCCTCGCTAGTCCAGACCGTTATCCGCGCATGTGGAACATGTCGGCTGGGATGGCCTTCTTCCAGGCGGTGATACGCCCGGATACGCCGGATCGCCCGGAATACGTCAGCGTCCCCATGCCGAGCAGCACCACCGACCTCGAAACCCGTGGGGCCAGGATCTTCGCGGTGGCTAGGTGGAATGCGTTGTGGGAGGCCGCCCAGTTCCGGCGCCGCTTCTTTCACGACGACACCGACGCTGCCCCTGACGGCCTCGCGACGTTACCTCCGGACCTGGCGCGCATCGCCGATCTCGGTGACAACAACATCGTGTTCATCCCCCGCACGCAAACTCGCTACTACGACTACGCACCCCTGTTTCACCTGCTCCCCCGCGCCACGTTGGACCGGTTCGGCCTGCCGATGCTCACTGCTGGTCAATGGCCGTTCTGGACAGAGCTGACCAACCCGGACCCCTACCTGCCCGTCGACTTCAGCCAGCGGCTATCGCGGGCCTGGGGGGCCACGATCTGGCGTCACCTCATGCCCGGATCACCGCAGATCGCCTTCACCAAGAACGACCCGATCCGCATCCTGGCGCACAACCTCGACTTCTGGGTTCCCGCGGTCACCGAGGCCATGGAAGACGAGATGCGGACCTGGCCGATCGTCGACACCGATGGCCCTACTGGCCCGGTACGGCTGAGCAACGGCGAGATCCTCGAAGGCGTCACCGCCGGCGGCCCCCGCGTGGGTTCTGACCTGTGGGCCGGGGAACAGGAAGCCGCCGAGTTCGTCGAGCGCACCATCGCCGCCGCCGACAAAACCGGCCGGCTCCGCGACATTCTCGACGCCGTGCGCTCCCACCGGGTCCACGACGACTTCTCCGACCGGTGGTCACACGCCAAGGAGGACTTCGATCGCACCCTCAACCACAAGCGCTCCAAGGTCACCGTCACCTTCGTCGAACTCGATGACACAACACCGGTTCACGGGCCTGAGACCGAAGTCATCGGCCAGCTCGCCTGCAGCGACTTCCTGACCCTGCTCAACCCCCGCGACCGCGAAGTCGTGGTCGTCCTGCGCAGCGGAGTTACCTCCCTCACCGACGTAGGCAAGATCCTCGGCTACAGCAGCCACAGCGCCGTATCGAAGCGGCTCGCACGCATTCGCGACCAGGCGGCACGCTTCTTCGACCAGAACTGACCCCGAAACGAGGAAGTGGGCAATCACCCCGCCACGCCATCATCAAGGACCCCACGTCGTGATGATGAAGAGCGAGAACATCCGGCAAGTGGCTCCGGTGATTCGACATGTACTTCGACATGTACTCCGACAGGTATTAGATGATCTTTTATAGCTCCTTCTGTCGCGGCAAGTATCAGTGTCCCCTCCAGGAGTTTGACCCGCAGTGACCTGGCATCATGAGTCCATGAATCACGCACCTATCCCCGGCCAGCAGGCCGCCATTGAGGCGCTGCTGAAGGCCTCCGCCCGCACCTCGCAGCGGGTCAACATTCGGAACAGCTTCGTCCAAGGGGGTGATCAAAAGCATCCCGTCCCCGGCCCGCTCCATAAGATGGTTCGCGCACAGGACGACCGCGCGCTGGACCTGTTCCTGCTGCACCGCGCCCTGGTCTCGGCGGAACCCTGGACCAGCCGGCCCCTGCTCTCTCGGGTCTGGGCCCGCATGCTGGGTGTTGAAACCGACCAGGACCACGGTGCCGCGGTCGTCTCGCGCACCTGGCGGCGACTCGACCAGAAGTACGGCCTCATCACCCGCGGCAAGACCGGCCGCAGGGCGGTCTTCACCTCCCTGCGGGAGGACGGCAGCCGCGAGGACTACACCGCACCGTCTGGTCGCGACGTCGCCAATCGCTACTTCCAGCTCCCGTTCGAGTACTGGACCGACGAGCAGGCCTGGTACCGCACGTTGACGCTGGCCGCGAAGGCGATGCTGCTGGTCAGCTCCACCCTCGGGCCGGGCTTCATCCTGCCCGGCGAGCGGGTACCCGAGTGGTACGGGATCAGCGAATCCAGCGCGCAGCGTGGCTTGGCGGAACTGCGTGAGGTCGGTCTGCTTAACCTCTCCATCAGCTACAAGCCCACTCCACTGGAGAAGATCCCGACGACCGAGGTCTACAACTACACGTTGGTGCCGCCGTTCGGTCGCATCGAGAAGCGTCGGCTCCGCGTCGTCCCGAAGATCGCCAGTGCATGACAGCCCAGCATCTCCTTTCCGCTGGTCGAGCGGTGCACCCCGGCGTCTGGGGACGCATCGAATGGCAGCCGTCACATCACCAAACCCCTGTGTCGGGTGTACAGTGATTGACGTAAGCCCTGAGGCCTTCCCGGCACCAGCAATGGTGTGTCTGGCCCCTCAGGGCAAAACGCTTTTTTGGGCCTGAACTATGGACGCCCACCAACTCCCGCTCGAAGAGCTGATCTCCCCCGCCCGCTACCAGCGGTATCGAGCGGCCGCCCGCGGCGACACGGCACGCGCCGCGCGGCTGTACATGTGGAACTGTGATCTCTCCGCGGCGTACTGGCCATCGATCGCCCTCGTCGAGGTCGCCATCCGAAACGCCATCGACTCGCAGCTGTGCTCCCACCTCGGCGTCACACGCGAAGAGGGCTGGCACGCCGAAGTCCTCGCCGACCGTCCACGCATCCACCTGACCGGCAAGGAACTCGACAAGGTCAAGAAGTCGATCGACGCGTTCGACCGCAGGAACAACCCTGCCGGTCAGCCCCGCGTGGAACCCACCGGCGGCGACATCGTCGCCGATCTCAGCCTCGGGTTCTGGGTAACTCTCGTCGGTGAAGGCATCCCCCGTGGTCACGCGAACGTCTACGACTACTTCACAAAGCTCTGGCGGCCATTCCTCTACAAGGCCTTCCCCCACTACGGACCAGGTATGTCCTCGGCCGGTCTACTGCGCAACCGCCTGCGCACCTTCGAGCTACTTCGCAATCGGATCGCCCACCACGAACACATCTTCACCCTCAGCCCGAACCACAACCTGGACAACATCATTGCCCTCGCCGGATTCATCGCCCCTGCCCTCGCGGACTACATCCGAGGCAACCAGCAAGTCACAGCAGTAGCGAACCGGTACCGCAGCTTCGTCCTACAGGAATCACTCAATCCGCCGGAGGACTGAAGCGCCGTCAGGGACAGACCCCGGATGCTCAACGCCACCTCGTTATAGCGCTATAACGCTATAACGCTAGTTATCCGCGTTTGCGGCCGGGACCGGTGTGACCTGCGGCGTTGCGTTGTAGTTCGGCAATCACCTCAGCGGCGTCGAGCTCGTCGGCAAGGCGGGTGAGTGCAAGTCGAACGACAGCGCTCCGGGTAGCGTCGACGCGCGGTCTGGTGTTTCGGGCGGCGGAGCGCACAGTTTCCAGGTAGGCGTCGCTCTGTTCGTCAAGATAGATCGACACTTTGGTGAGGTCGCTGTTATTGGCGGCGGCGGGGGCGATCGGTTCTGGTGGCGCCGGCTTTGAGGTCGGTGTGACGCTCGGCGTCGGCCTCGCCGGGTCGGGGGCCTTAGCGTCGGATTGCTGGCCGCCCGGGCTGGGCATCTCAACGGGTGTACGGCGTGGCTGGTGCCGCGGGGGCGGCACTGCCCGCTTGGATGGGGTCTTGGTGCGCATCGCGGTGAGGGAGTCAAGGCCATCAGCCATGAACGTATTCCTTTACGAACGTGCTCAGGTCGTTCAGTGCAGTAGCGACCTTTTGTAGCGACTTGGCGGGTGGTGCTTCGGCGGTAATGGCGATGCGCTTTTTGCGGGTGCCGACATGCAGAGCGGTTGGAATCGGGGGAGCTACCTGCACGGGTGTGCCGTCGATGATGGTGCGAAGGCGCTGAATCTCGGCGGCCGGCGGCGTGGTGGGCACGAAGTTCGGGACGATGACCAGCGGGTAGTCGGCGATCTCATTGACTAACTCGGCGGTCGCGTCGAGCTCGGCGGTACGCAGCGCGGTGGGCGCCAGGACGATGTTGGCGACCGCCAGGGCGCCGTGGGCAGCCGGGCTTGCTCCGGGGTGAGTGTCGACGACGATCCAGTCCGTATCCCATTCCTGCGCCCACTTTGTCAGCGCGTCGGCCATGGTGTTGGCGTCGGGTTGGTGGTCGTAGAGATCGGGATGGCCAGGGATAAGGGCTGGCTTCTTGAAGCCGCGCATGGGTCGCGGCGCTGGGGCGCCTGGTTCTAGCGCATCCAGAAGACGGGCGCGGGGATGGTCTTGGGGGCGATATCCCCATTTTGCTGTGACTCCCCCACCGTCGTGTTCAAGGTCGACAAGGACGGCATCGAGAAGAAAGGCCAGTTCGTAGGCCAAAAACGACTTGCCAACCCCCCCTTTGCGGGAGTGGCAGACGACGACAGCTGTCATGAAACATCATTCTAGCTCCTGAACGCTAAACCGTTAGAACGTTCTAGCATTCAAACGCTTTAGCGTTTTATTGCTAGAACGTTAAAGCGTTATAGCATTATGGCGCTGTATTATTGGAGCTCGCATGTCCCTCGATCAGCCCTCTCTACGGTGGCTTGGAGGCTCTTTGCGATCGGGGGCGCTTGCCGCCGCCGGGCACTCACGCCCACGACGCCGGTACATCGACGACGTCAAACCAACTGAGCAACGGATTATGAGTCCATTGCTCACGCTGTACCGGGGCAAATTCAGACCTAGGGATTAGGAAGGCCCTTGCTCGCGCACGCCGGACCCGCTGATTAAGAGTCAGCGGGTATGAGCGAGGCCTCGGTTCCAGGCCACGACCGACCAACCTGGGACCTGCGGATTAAAAGTCCGTAGGTCAGAGCGAGGATGTCAGTCGACGCAATGAGCTGAGGATGCGTGGCGCGAGCGACAGCTTAGTCAGAGGCAGGCTGCGGCGGCACAGGAACAAGTCCGGTGAGCTGCGCGAACGGCGCGACGGTGAGCATTTCGTCGAGGGTGTCGACGGTGAAGACGCGGCCGTCGGTATCGCGCAGGACTGGTCCGAGTGTGTCGTTGACGCGTTTCCAGCCGGCGCCGCCGAGCACCGCGAGTAGGGGGACCCCGCCTAGTCGGGTGCTTTCGGCGCGGAGGCGTTCGAATCGTGCGGCTTTATCGCGGGCGGTGCCCCCGTCGTTGGTGGCTTTGCATTCCAGCATCGCGCGCAGCGTGTCGTTGTTGTCGAACACGACGAAGTCCGGTGCGGGAGTGACTGTTACTTGGAATCGGGCGGCGATGTCGCCTTGGTTATGGCTGCCGGTTCTGATGTGGGGAATGCCGGCTTGTTCGAAGAGGGCTTGTACGGCGTCTTCGAGGAGGTCTCCTCGTTGGGTGGAGGTGGCGTCGAGGACCTGGCGGAATGCGCCGCCGTAGTGGCGTTGATGGAGGAAATGGTGGTAGGGCACACCGCCGGTAGCGAGTTGGCGGACGGTGTCCCAGCCGTCGCGGGTGTCGAATTTGTCTTGCTTGCTGTGCAGGCCTGGTGGGGCGTCGGAGAACAGCTCCCGCCGAATCAACTGGTCGATGGTGACGGCGACGACGTGCGCTTCAGCCGGGTTGAACTGACTGTTTCCGCGTTCGGCGGCATCGACACGACCGCCGCTGATGGCCCCGCTCAGGTTGAGTTGCTGGGCGACGAGCGTGGTGCTGTCGGCGAATTCATTGCGGACTAGCCCGCAGATGGTTCGGAAAACCAGCAGGGTTCGGGCATCAGCGCTGAGAACGGTACTGAGGTCGTCGACGCTGACATTGGCGAAGGCCGCGGTGCCGTCAGAGGCCACTTGGTAGACCTGGTCGAAGTAGGCGTCGTCGTAGAAGGGGGCGTCGTGGACGTAGGCGAAGTCGGCGATGAGGTGCGGTACGTACAGTTCGCGTGCGATGGTCGCGTAAATCTTGGGCTGGTCGTCGGTGCCGTGGCGTTGGGGGACATAGCGGAATTCGGTGACGCGGGTGTCCCAGGTGTCGGCGGCCGTGATGGCGGCGACAGTTTCTTCGACGGTGGTCACTGGCCGATGGCGTGCAGGACGGCTGGTGGGTCGGTCGCGATGTCTGCAGCGAGGCGTCGGCGCGCTTCGGTGGCGAAGTGTTCGTGCAGCTCGAACCCGAGGGCCCGGCGGCCGTAGCGGCGTCCGACGACGACAGTGGTCCCACTGCCCGCGAAAGGGTCGACAACCAGGCCGTCGGCGGGGCTGGCGCAGCGGATGAAGAACTCGGCGAGGCCTTCCGGCATGGCGGCGGTGTGGGCGACGCCGCGGTGTTGGTTGTAGGTCTGGGCGACGGACACGACGTTGCCGGGATCGGCTCCTCCACGCAGGTAGGTCTTGGTGCGGTCTCTGCCGAATCCAGCCTCGGTGGTGCGTCGACCGTTCGCGTCTTGGCGCCGGCGGGCGATTTCGGCGGCATCAGCTTTATAGGGGACGCGCACCGCGTCGAGGTCGAAGTAGGGGCGGCCGCCTTTGGCGAAGTGGTAGACGTACTCGAACGAATCCTTGGTGCGCGGCCCGAATTTGCCTGGTACCGCATTGGGTTTGGCCCAAATGTAGGTCTCGATCCAGCGCCAGCCCATGTCTTGGAGCGCCAGGACCAGTTGGTAGACGTAGGGGTGTCGTTGGCCACGAAGCGGGCCCCGGTTAGCGACGCGGTTTTTGATGTTGATGATCATGCTGCCGGTTTCGGTGGTGGCGGCCAGCATTTCTTTGGCGTAGGGCAGGAACCAGTCGACGTAGTGGTCGGGGTGTATGCGGCTGTAGGCGCGAGCGTCGGCGTAGGGGGGAGATGTGAAGAAGAGATCGACGCTGGCTTCGGGTAGCCGGGGGAGCAGTTCGGCGGCATCTCCGTGAACGATTCCCTCGCCCAGCATGCGGCGCACCTGGCGCGAGGTGGTCATGGCCGAAATCCTACGAGAGACAGTCTCTTTGTTGAGGTAGACGCACTCGAAGAGATGCCGGAACCCGGCACGGGAGGAGCATTCACAATCCGAGTTGGGTGGCGGCGTTGTCGTCCCAGGCCTGGTGGATTCGCACGTAGGTGCCGATGGTGGCCAGGGATCGATGGCGGGTTTGGTGGGCGATGGCGCGATCGGAGGCTCCGCGCAGGTGGGCGTGGGTGACGAAACCGGCGCGCAGGCTGTGGGCGCTGTAGGGGCGGGGGTCGATGCCGGCCCGGGCGATGGCATTTTGGACCAGGGTGTTGATGGATTCGGGGTGCAGCCGTCGGGGCAGGGGTCGGTTGCCTTTCGAAACGGGGCGGAACACGGGTCCGTCGGTGATGTCGGCGGCCGCCATCCAGGCCTGTAGCGCGGCCACCGGGGATCGGGCGGGGTGGGTGCCGTGCGGGGCGACGACGAGTTCGGCGTGTTCTCCGGTCTGGTTGGTTTTGGAGCGAGCGATGGACAGGACCAGGCCGTTGGGATGGTCGCTTAGGTGAGCGACATCGAGCGCGGCGAGTTCGCTGCGGCGCAGAGCGGTGACGAATCCGACGAGGAGCAGGGCGCGGTCTCGTAGGCCGGCGAGATCAGGTTCGGCGGGTCGACCGGGGGCAGTCCAGGTGCGGGTGACGGGGCAGGCATCGAGGACGTCGAACAGTAGCGGGGGCATGAGGGGGGTCGCTTGCTCGGGTGGAGTGGTGTGGGTACGGCGGATGCCTTCCCAGACCGCAAGGACGCGGGCGTTGGTGGTGGGGTCGGGCAGGTCGTGCACGGTGTGGGCGAATTTGATGGCCGACAGACGCCGGCTCATGGTGCCGACTTTGGCGCCGCGCTCGGCGAGAGTGGTGAGGTAGCCGGTGATCGCGGCGGCCTCGGCGGGCAGCGACGCGGTGTTGGTGGTGGTGCACCAGGTGGTGAATTCCGCCCAGTCGGAGCGGTAGCCGCGCATGGTGTTGGCGGCGCGGGCTGCGGTGACGTAGCGGGCTTCGGTGGCGGTCAGGGAGTCGTCCGCGACGATGACGGACGGGTCTGTGTCCCGGTGCGGACGATTGACCGGGCCGGCGACGTCCATCATTGCAAAAGTCCACCCGGCCAATGGTTTTGGTGGGCCTTGGCGATTTTGCGGAGGTTCTTGGCGGTTTGCTTGAGTTCCCCGGATGAGGGGACGTCGTCGTCATGACTGCCGGGGTTGAGCACCTTGGGGAACAGCTTCCATTGTCCTTGTTCAGCGTTGCCGCCGACGACCAGGGGCAGCACTCGGGGAAGGAGGTCACCGAGATTCTTGGACTTGACGTCGGCGACGGAGGTAGGCGTGCCGTTCTGCGTGAGGTTGGTGGCGATGATCTGCTTGGCCAGACGTTCGGCGGCCGACCGCAGGGTGTTGCAGGCCGAGCGGCGGCCCTTCGCGGTGGGGGAGTTGAGGCTTTCTTGCGCTTCGAGCATGAGCTGGCCGAAGGCATCGGCGGTCTGGGTGGACTCCGGACCGGCGATCACGTCGATCAGATCGAGTCGGTAGGACAGCCCGTTGCTGCTGCTGCCGTGGCTGGAGTAGGCCCATTCTGCGAGCTTGCCGTCGAAGGTGCTGACGATGACCTGGACACCGGCGTTGAGTAGTTCGGCCAAGGTGTCCTGGACGAAAGTGAGCCGATGATCGGAGTCGCTGCCGGGGATGGGGTCGTCCAGAACCACCACACGTGACCCCAGGAGTTCGGTGCGGGCCAGGAAGATCGACAGGCCCAGGGCATTGAGTTGCGAGTCGCTGTAGACGCCGAGGGCTTCCCGCGTCACCGGCGTGCTGAGCAGGTCGATGCGCAGGTCGGCGACGAGGTTGACGAACAGAGTTCCGCCGGCTCGGCGTTTGATGCCGCCGAAGCCGACGAGTTCGTCGGGGCGGATGGTGGTCCACCACTTGGTGATGGTGTCGCTCATCTGGGTGAAACGCGTATCCAGGACAGCGCCGGCCGCTGTGTTCAAGGCCTTTTCGGCGGTGTTGAGGCGCCGGATGGTCTGTTGTCGGGTGGCCTCGGTCACGACGTCGGCGACCAGTTCGGCACGACGGTTTAGCAGGTCGGCGACCTCTCGGAGACCGCTGAGGGCGGTGCGGTCGCGGGTGACCGCGTCGACCGCCGCGCGCAGCGCCATGGCGGTCTCGGCGTAACGGGTGCTGACCGTCGTGAGGTGCGCCAGGGCGGCGGCAAGGCTTGCACAACCCTCAGTGAGGTCGCCGTTGACGGGGTGGCGTCCGGCGATGGCATCGCCGGCATGCTCGACGGCGCCGCGCACCGTCGTGGCGGCGGTGGTGACGGTGGTGACGGCGTCGGTGAGCTCGCCCGTCCGGGCGTGGGCGTCGGCGGCAAGGGCAGGGTCCAGGCCCAGGTCACGCAGACCGTCGGTGGCACGGGTCAGTTGTTCGGCCGACCAGCGGGCAGCAGCCGGTGCCGAGCGTGTCGCGGCCGCTACCAGCTGGTCGAGGTCGCGGCGGGCGTCGGCGAGGGCATCGATGCTCGATCGTGCTGTGTCGGTGAGCGATTGGGTCCGGCGGAGATGCTCACGCAACACCGCGAGACGATCGGGTGTTAAGGCGTCGCCGGTTCCGCAGACTGGGCAGTCGACGGGGTGGTCCAGGGTGGCGTACTCGTCGACGGCCAGGACCGCTTCGAATACCGGGGTGTGCTGAGCGACATGCTCGTCGACACCAGCCAAAGCAGCGCGGTAGGGGTCGAGATCCGGTGGTGTTGGCGCTTGACCGGGTGGCGGCTCGACGGTGAACGCCGAGAGTGGGAACGCTTGTTCCCGTTGGTCTTCTAATGCCGCGGCGAGGGCAGCGCGGAGTTCGTCGAGATCGACGATGCGGGCGGGTCCGTCGGGATCACCGCGGCGGTCTAGGACGGCGTTGCCGGCGTCCAGCAGGGCGCGCTCGACGGCGGTGGCGGCCGCCTCTGCGGTGATGGGCTTCTTGACCAGGATGGTGAACGAATCGCTCGTCGAAGCGGCTGGAGTTCCGGCGAGGGTTCCTAACTGCCGTAGTGCACTGCCTGGTTGTTCGGCCTCGACACGGCCGCGCGCGGCGCGCACGCGCTCGCGGAACCGGTCGAGGTCGGTGAGCGAGAGCAGTGCCTTGAAGTAGCCGACGCGTTGCTTGGGTTCGGTGGATAGCACGTGGCGCAGGGTGTGCTGTAAGAGCACCGGTGCGCGCACCGGCGGGTCGGCCAAGGGAAAGCCGACTTGATCGAGGTTGTCGGCTTCGACACCGTCGATGAGCAGGCGGCTGTCGCATTCGGTGCCTTGTCCGAAGTCGCAGAGCAGTTCGCGGCGGACCTCATGCGTGATGCCGGCAGCGTCGCGGATCACCGCGGCGACGTAGACATTGGTGTCGGCGGCCGGGAGATGAGCGTTGCGCAGGCTGTCGTGATACTCGGCTTTCGACCCGCCGAGCATGTCGCGGCGGCTGCTGAGACCGCTGATGAGGAATTCGATGGCCTCGGCAAAGCTCGTCTTGCCTTGACTGTTGCCGGCGTGCACGACCACCAGGGGCGCGTCGAGTTGCAGGGTACGGGCCTCGGTGCCGAAGGCCCGGAAGCCGCGGACCTCGAGCGATACCAGACGCGGGCCGGTGGCCGTGGTCATGATTTCCGCCAGGTCGCGATGACTGCATCGAGCGCGTCGTCGAGCTCGTCGTCGGTGCGGGCCTGCGCGACGGCCTCGGCCAGGGCGCGAGCGTCGCGGGGGCCGGCGGTGGTGCCGGTCAGCTGGGCCAGCAGGGCGTCGAGGTTGGGCAGCAGGTCACTCATCAGGTTGGCAGCCTACCGCCTATTACACGGGATTCCGTGCATTATCCCAGGTAATAGCAATGTGCGAGATTCTAGGTGTATACAAAACAAATGTCATACTTGCACACAGTTGTTATACCTGCGTACAGTCATACTTACCTACCACCGAAAGGTTCCTCCAGTGAAGCACTTCCTCACCGCCGTTGTCCTCGCTCCACTGGCCGTCGCCAGCGCCCTCGTGGCCTCGCCGCCGGCCAGTGCTCACGCGGGTACCAAGGTGGACCTGAACGCGACGTGCAAGTACGAGCATCCAGATAAGCCGGATGCGCACGTCACCAATGGTCAGAACATGCTCAACCCGTACGACGCCTATTCGCTGACGTGCATTAACTATGTGCTTTCGGTTCCGTTCGGCCTCACCTTCGAAGACCTCGGACCGATCGACGTTCAAGGATGGTGTGATCACAAGTACGGTCGCGGCCATCACGCCCAGGCCGACACCAGCACCGGCCTCACCCTCGCCTGGGACCGCTGGTACTGCGTCTGACCGGTCAAGCTAGAACGACCCCGGGATTTCCCGGGGTCGTTCTAGCTTGTGCAGGTCTTCAACACATAGACCGGGATGACGGTGACGAGCTTCTTATCGGGATCGGGGTTACCGGACGGCGACACGAAAAGGCTGACCGGAGCCGGGTTGTATCCACAGTGAAAGGTGCCCGAAGTGATCTTGCCGGCGTTATCCCGATTGTCGTTGGGGTTCGTCGACATCATCATGGTGACCACCGTCGGCGTTCGATCTTTATCTTTATCGAGGGAGAGCGGGAGCGGAATGACGGGATCGACAAGGTCATGCGGGGCAGACTGCGGCGTCTTATTCACGGCGTTCGATATGTGGGTCTGGCCCGCCACCGGAACGGTTCCCGGTGCCCATTGCGCACCCAGGTCGACACCGGAATTTAGCCCGCTTGCATCTTGCAGCCGCAATTTGACCTCTATGTGCAGCTGGTTATGGTCGTCGTCTCCCAGCTTCACGACCACAGGGGTCGTCGGTGGCGATGACCACGGATCGATGGCGATTTGATGCTGCTCGTCGTTCACGACGTACACAGAGACTTGCTCGGTCACGTTCGGCAACACGGGGGCGGTAGTGATTGCCTCATTGGTCCCCGGAGCTGGCGCTGCATCGGAGCGTTGTGGCCACAACACATAAGTAGTAATGCCGCCGACAATCACACCGCCGACGACAATCGCCGATCCCACACTGGCCAGGGGACGCAGACGAACGCCGCGGCGCGCGGTTTCTCCAGCTTTGTCGCGCAGGGTCTTCTTGCGAGCCAGCTTGCGTAATTCCTTGGCTAATTTAGGCGCGGTGGAGCTGATTGTCGATTCAGTCTGATCAGGTACCCGGTCTAACAGCCGGAGGAACTTCTGTACCCCTTTACCGGCAAAAGCAGAGTTGAATCCCACCGGCACCAGATTGACGTCCCGTGTTTTGCCGAGAATCTTCTCTGCCAGCTCTAGGGCACAATCCTGAATCGTGATCGTGTCCTGGTGATAAGCCACTGCTATTCCGACCCGAGGAGGCACAAAGGTGGGAACGTCATCTTTAAATATTTCGCGATGCTTATAAACAAGTTGGTACGCCGCACATGCCGCCAAGTAGAACTCTGACCACGACTTCGTGCGGCGCTGACTGTGCTCTATTGCCTCATCTTGAGCGTCACACATCGCATCGAGGAGGAGGCCGCGATTGATGCGGGAGTCAAACTCGCCGGACACCACCAACGCGTGTTGTTGAAGAATTTTCGCCGCTGCTGCGGCCAACGATCCTGCATCTCGGCGAAGGGCAACCGGCCCGTCAGTCAGCGCGGCGCTGCCACCCCCGTCATCCACAGGGCAAATCGTACGAGTCGCTGACAATTTCGATTGGCTCACCTGCAAAATTAGGCGAGAAATGTATGCAGGTAATACGCTGTTCTGTGCATACGGAAGTTGAACAGTGGACGGGAGCACCTCCATGGTGATCACAGGCGGGCGCTACATAGGGATAGCGACCCTCAGCGTTGCAGCACTGCTGGGCGCCGCCCCTCTCGCCGTCGCTCACGCTGACGACACCGGCATCCACCAACCTCAGATGGATGCGCTGTGCCAGGCTCAGTACCCCGGTCGAAACACCCCGTTCAACGACGGGTCCGCCTACGTTGTCGCTCCCGGTGACGCCTACTCCTGGCGATGCCAACAGACATCCCGATCTGGCGCCGGAGCGATCTCCAACCTCGGCATCAACCCCGCCGCGTACTGCAGCATGCTGCCGAACCTCGGCCGACCAGTGCCAATAAATCCGGGTAGCCCCGACGGCTGGGTGTGTCGGACTTAAGTAGAAGACCTCCATCCGCTTCTCACAACAAGGCCAACGAGAAACCATGCCCGACAGACTCTTTCAAGCACGCGTGGATGCCTACGCCGCCACGCGTTTACGCGCCTACGCCCAGGCCAAACCTAAGAAAATGTCGGAGTCAGAACTCGTCAAGTACGCGCTCGACCTGGTCATCGACGAGGCCGATCGACAGCTCGCTGCGCTACAGCAAAAGGTCCTGGCGGATGCCAACCGAACCGCCCAAGCACTCGGGGGGACGGCAGAGCCAACACCGCTCGACACTGCGGCTCGGCTCGGACCCCAAGTGCCCGCAGGAAGCGAAACCTTCCAAGCCAAGATCAAGGAAGCAAAGGCGTTGCGGTTAAACGCAATCCGGCGGGCTTACGACGCCTCCGACTCCCAGCTGATTCGCCGCGGATTCGAACTTATCCTCGACGAGATGCATGACACCCAAGCTCAACTGCTCCAACAACTTCACGCCGATTACCTCGCTACACAGGCAGCAATACGAGGCACTGCCACCGTTGTTACGACGACCGACCACGACACGGCTGATCACGACACAACTGGTGACGACAGGGTCGATCACGACACG
Organism: Mycolicibacterium aromaticivorans JS19b1 = JCM 16368; assembly: GCF_000559085.1. Taxonomy (NCBI): domain Bacteria; kingdom Bacillati; phylum Actinomycetota; class Actinomycetes; order Mycobacteriales; family Mycobacteriaceae; genus Mycobacterium; species Mycolicibacterium aromaticivorans. The sequence continues at coordinate 27,923 of NZ_JALN02000004.1, forward strand.
GCAGATGATCCTGGTTTGCCGTGGGTCTCTTCCTCTCCAGAGACACCCAATGTGCAACGCGCACACTCTGATGGCGACGCGGCGAAGGAAGCCGCTGGATCCGTTGCCGTGGCTTCCCCGGAAGGCCCTCCTCCGTAATCTCCCTGAGGCCGTGTGCATGCCCCGCGACCTTCACCACGTCGACAGTCTTGGTGTCGGCATGTACCTGCAGACGTTCATCCTTGGACTGACCGCCCGAGGGCTGGGCACCTGCGTCCAGATGATCATCGCGGGATTTCCCGACGTCGTGCGCCAAGCCCTCCACATCCCGCCCCAGTACGAGATCCTCCATTGGCTACGCCGTCGAGGACTTTCCCGCCAACAACCTCGACGTCCCCCGCAAGTCGCTCGACGCCACAACCGTGTTCCTTGACCTGCCGACGATACGGGTGTCCACGAGGGTCGTCGCAGCTGTCGACCACCTCAGCGGCGCTTGGCCATCTACGTTCTTAGTCTTCCAAACTGATTACGCGGGTTCACCTCCCAGGGGAGGATCGCCGCCGGACCATGGTCACAAGGGCACGATCTTCGTTCGTACGCCTACGATCTGTCGGTGGCATCCTCGTTTAGCCGCGACGTGTCGGTCAATGTGGTGGCGGGATTGATCGGGTCCGCCATCATTGCAGCTCTGGGTCTTCTAGGGCACCGGTGGCACCTGATCGTTGAGCGCTGCAATGGCAGCAACGCCGCGGCAGCGTTTGAGCTTTTATGGTTTCTGATTTGGTTCGCGATCGGGTTGGCCTTGGCGATCGGAGTGATAACCACTCTCACCGCCGGTGAGGCGGGCGACGGCTCCGACGTCCTCTGGTACGGCTCGTGGGGCTTACTGTTTCTCGTATATGGGGGTTGGAATCTCTGGGTCATCTTCACGGACCCGCACGGATCACCATGGATTACCAAGCTATTTCGCGCAATCATGTGGTTCTGAGATTGACAGGTTTACCAACCTGGGGTCGTCCGAGGTCTGCAAGCTGAACCGTTCCGAGTTTCATGCCGGCTTCATGGTTGAGGTGTCGCCGGCTGGGACCCCTGGGTTTGAGCGTAGTAGGCGCTCTCGTATTCCTCGGGCGGGACGTAGTCCAGAACGCTGTGCAGTCGGCGGTTGTTGAACCAGTCGACCCACTCCATCGTGGCGTACTCGACGTCGTCGATGATGCGCAGCGGGCCGGACAGGAAGGGGCTGCCGCGGCCGACGGCTTCGGTCTTGAACAACCCGATCGTGGTCTCGGCCAACGCATTGTCATAGGCGTCGCCGACGCTGCCAATGGACGCCGCGATCCCCTCCAGCACAAGCGTTTCCGCGAATGCGATCGACGTATATTGCGACCCGGCGTCGCTATGATGAATCAGTCCAGCAGTCACTCGGTGATCGGCGTGATCACGCCGCCACAGCGCCATCTTCAACGCTGTTGTCACCATCGCGGTGTCCTTCACGGTGACGGCATGCCAGCCCACGATGGCCCGCGAGAAGCAGTCGATCACGAACGCCACGTAGACGAACCCCGACCACGTTCGGCAGTAGGTGAAGTCGGTGACCCATTTTCGATTCGGCATCACCGCGGTGAAGTCGCGGTCCAGCAGATCCGGTGCCCGACGAGAGTCCTTGCCGCCGGGGATCGTGGTGCGGTGCTTGCGACCCCTGACCACCCCGGACAGGCCCTCATCACTCATCAGCCGGTCCACGGTGCACGCCGCCACCTGATGACCCTGGCGGCGCAGATGTGCCGTCATCTTCCGACGCCCGTACAAGCCCTCCGGCGTCCCGACAGTGGCACGCAACGCATCAGTCAGCTCGGCGTCAGTGATCGTGCGCGCTGACGGCGCGGCCTTCTTCCAATGTCGATACGTGCGTCCGGCGACCGCCACACCCTGCTCAGTGAGCACGCGGCAGATCGACTCGACCCGGAACTTTCGTGCACGCATCTGATCGATGAACGAACAGATCAACGGTGGCGAGGGTCGAGTTCCCTCGCGAAGAAAATCGAAGCCGCCTTCAGAATCTCGTTTGCTTCCTTGAGATCTCGATTCTCACGCTCCAACTGCTTGATGCGTTGCTGCTCGGCTGTCGTCACCCCAGGACTCTGCGCAGCGTCGACCTGAGCTTGCAGCACCCACTTGCGCAGTGTCTCCGGACCGACCCCGACCTTCGGGCCGATCGCCTGAGCCGCGGCGTACACCGACCGATACTCGCCGAGATGATCGAGGACCATCTTCACCGCACGCTCACGCTGCTCGACCGGGTAATGCTTCGACATAATCTGCATCCTTCTCAAAGAAGGAAGCGGCATCAAACTCGGAACGGTTCAAGCAGCCCCCATCCAGGGTGCTAATCACCAACGCGTTTCATGGAACGGCTGTCTCATCCGATGATGAGAGGGCGGATGTGAGACATGCGGTGTGAGATAGGAAATGAGACAGCTCGACCAGGGCCTACGCGGCGGGGAAGTGGCGCCTGGAGGGGTGTCTCATTTCTCTAGATTCGAGATCGCCTGGCCGTCAACGAGCGGCTTCGAGGATTCGCTTGGGGTGCATTCCGTTGACCATGCCCATGAAGGGTGGGTGGATGCTGTAGCCGATCATGCGACGGATATTTTCCGAGACTACGCGAACAGTGGCTGGCGGCGTTGACAGTGTGAATGCCTCCTGAGGACGCAGCCACGGTTGGCAGTACTGAGCGGTGACGGCAAGGCGGCGCTGCGCGGTGGTGTGGTTCGCTCCGCCGCCGTGCCACAGGGTGCCCAAGAAGAAGACGACCGATCCGGCCGGCATCACCACACTGACGTGCTCATCAGTATCGGCGGGTTTGCGGGCGTCATCCCACTTGTGGCTACCGGGGATGACCACGGTCGCACCATTGTCTGCGGTGAAGTCGGTGATCGCCCAGATGGTCGCTGCGCTCAACGCAGCCCTGGGGCGGGGGAGGGGATACATGCCGTCGTCGTAGTGGAGGAACTGGGAGCTCTCGCCAGGTCCGATTTGGATGGCTTGAAGTTGCGAGAGCAGGTAGTTGGGCATCAACAGGGCGTCGAGCAGCGCCAACACACGGGGATGCTCCACCAGGTCGTCACACACGCGGGTCTTGGCCAGCAGACTGTATGCACGCTGGGTGTAGTGGCCCTCGAAGACATTTCGGCCTACCGGACCCAAAAGCGACGACGTCGCGGCGGCGATGTCGTCACACAACTTGGGCGAGAGACAGCCCTCAACGACGAGATAGCCGTCACGCTCCAAGGTGGCGAGATCCGACTCGACTACCTGCGCATCGACGTCGTACGCGGCGGCGGTTGACCGATAGGTTCCAGCGACGTCGCCGTACATGTCTTCGACCTTCTCGACGCTGCCTGGCGAACGTGATGTGTTGTGAGGCAACATATTTTCCTTCATCGCGATGTCAGCCCAACGGCTCCGGATACGAATGCCCACAGTTGTTCAACGACAACGTCAGCCGGTGGACGGGGGTCGCGAGTCAGGCACACCGCCACCACGGCGTTGGTTCCCCCGATCGTGGCTGCAGCCAGATACTCGGGGTCGCGGTCTGTCGGAATCTCTCCATCCCGTTGGGCCTGGGCCATGTTGCGCGCGCCGATCTTGCTCATCTCCTGAAGCCAACGACCGCGCGCGGTCGCTAGTTCACCCTCACCCAGGCCCGCCAGCACCACCGCGGCCGCCGGCTCGCGATACAGGAACTCGACCCAATCGGTGATGCGCTGGCGCTCCCGCTGCGCCCACGTCGGCTCGTCATAGGCGCGCAGCGCGATCGCTTCACAAAACCGCTGATAGAACGCATCGACCACGGCAACTAACAGCCCGGTCCGGGTGCCGAAATACCGGTAGGGCAGCCCTGCGCTCACTCCGGCTCTGCGGGCAACCGCCGCCACTTCAAAAGACCCGGTCTCGGCCAACTCCGCCGTTGCCGCCTCAATGAGCCGCTCCCGGGCCTGCGCACCCCGCGCCGTCACAACCGATGTCACACCACGAACCCTAAGTTGAGTTCAACTCATTTACAAGCGCCACCGTGCTGTGCCGAGACAAGATCTGACTGATCTCGAATCTTTTAGAAACGAGACAGGCCTCGCGTAGCCATGTGTTAATGAAGCATTGTTACACTAAGGCGTGCCCCGCCCGGTTGATCATGCGAAGCGCCAGGACCTTGTTGCCGCTGCAAGTGTTGTCCTGGCGCGCACGGGGGTGATTGATACTTCGCTGCGGTCGCTGGCCGCCGAGCTGGGCACCAGTGCTCGCATGCTGGTGTATTACTTCGGCAGCAAGGAGCAACTGATTCTTGAGGTGCTGAATCGTCAGCAGCGTGCTGCGATTCCGGAGACTGACGAGGTAGAGCTTCCGGTTTCGCTTGTGGCGCATCGGAATTGGTGCTTCGAGGACTGGCATGCCTGCACGCGGGGCGATCGCAGCGACACCTTACGCATCGTCTTGCAAGTCTTTGGTGCCGCCTGTGGGCGTGACAGTGCCTACCGGGCCTACACCTGGAGCACGTTGTCGTTGCTGACGCGCAACTCTCAAGCCCGATTGGAAGCGTTGGGCTTTCCGGCCTACGTCGCGGAAACCCGGTCACGGATCGCGCTGGCAGCCTTTCAGGGCTTCATCATCGAGTACTTCACCGCAGATGACCCTAGTTACGTCGACGGCAGTTTCGCCCGGTTCGTTGACGAATTCCTGCTAGCGCCATGGACACCCGCCGATCAGCCCGCCCTCCGCGAGGAACTGCCAGCTGGTCACTGACTCGCCTCGCTTCGCGTCTGGCGTCGACGGTCCGCGCCCGCGCTAGAGGTTCATCATTTTCGGCCATAGCGACGACCACGGCTGCCGCGGATGGGTACATGTCCAGATGGTGATGTCACGTGTGACCAGCGGCATGCCGAGCCGAACGTCCAACGTCGACGCTGGCACCACGGAGGTGAACCACTTCTGCAAGTCGGGTGCGGTACTACCGACCCAGATGACGGTCTCGGCGGTGTCCGGTGGGGTGCCGAAGTAGCCGAATCCGCGCTTGGGGCTGTAAATCGCGGGAAGTGCCGCCGCATTCCGGTCATAGTCGAGCGCGCTGGCTTGGATGTAGCGTTCTGTCACGATGACCGCGGTGCGACGCTGTTCGGGCGCCAACCGCTGGTACACGATGGCCACCGCTGCCGTCAGTTGACGCCAGCCAAACTCGCCGTAGGCTTGCGCATTGACACCGGCGGCGAAATCCGCGGCAGGTGTCAGCTGCGAAGCCGATCGCCACGGGGTCTGCCACACCACGAACGTTGCGATCGACACCGCAACCGCGGCCGCGACGGCGACAACCGCTCGGCGGCTACGCACCGCCGCGCCCAATTCCACGGCCCCCGCGACCATCACCGCCACGTACAAGCCGGCGCCGTACTCGGTGCGCCCCCCAGTAGCCGCGAAGATGATCACCATCAGCACAAATGCCAAGCCGACAAATCGGTACGGCCGCAGCCGCGGCGATCGCCACAGTCGCCACACGCCGTACACCAGCAAGACCACGCCAAGTGGGCCGCACATTTCAGCCACCCGGGGCAGGAAGGTGAGCACGCCGCCGGCCAAACCCGTGGTCTGCCCCCGCACGACAGCGCCCATACCGACTTGCGGCCAACCATGTTTGGCCTGCCACACCAGCATCGGGATCGCACCGACCACCACGAGTGCGGTACTGCACCACAGAGCTGGCCGGCGCAGCAGTGCCCGTGGTCCGAGGCATCCGGCGGCAACGAGAATCACGACCCAAAACACCGGGACAAGCCACTTCACTTCCAACGCCGCGACGCTCACCACTCCGGCCCCGAGCAGCAGCGCATCGCGGCGAGTCCGCACCCAGCACACGATCAGCCACGCCAACAGCACCCATAACGCGGTATCGATACCGTTGGTCGTCAATCTCTGGTTTTGCCCCAGCGCACACACCGACGTCGCGCACGCCGCCGCGGCTAGCACCTGCGCGACCCGCCCGCCACCCAGCTCACGCGCAATGACCGCACCGAACACCACGATCACCACCGCGGCGATGATCGCGGGAATCCGCAGGGCTGCAAACGATCCCGGAACCAGCCAATCCATCCCGCGTGCCAGCAGCGGCACCAACGGGCCTTGATCAACATAGCTCCACGCCAGCCGCTTGCCGGCAGCGATGAAGTACAACTCGTCGTAGTAATAGCCGTAGCGGCAAGCAGACAAAACCGCCACCGTCCCGGCCATCACCGCTACGGCCGCCACTTCCCACGTTGCAATCGGCGGGCGGGCGTCAACGCTCTCGTCCTGCGCGGTCATGATCTCGGCCACCACATAACTGTAACGGTTGCTTCACTAACGATCCACGCCCCCTGGGGGTCGAAGTGAACTAAACGTCACCAAGCTAGGGGCCGGCCCCCCTCGCCACGAAGCTCCGGCGTGAGAAACAGGATCTGATCGACCTCGATGAGATTAGGAGGGTCGAGACGTCAGGATGTGGTCGCTCCGTACGGCCCGAGCTCGCTAGTGACATCGGGTTTCTCGCCGGTGGCCGCGATGCGGACAGTGGAGCCCACAAGGTGCGAGGCTGTGCCGATGGATGCCCGGTCGAATGACTACGACAGTTTCGCCGAGGCTTATGCCGCTGAGAACGAAAACAGCCTGGTAAATGCGTACTACGAACGTCCCGCAATGTTGGCTCTCGCAGGTGAGGTGACCGGCCGACACATTCTTGATGCCGGTTGTGGCGCGGGCCCCCCCCCTGACAGCTGCACTACGTGAACGCGGTGCAGCTGTCACCGGTATTGACTCCAGCGCCGCGATGCTGTCGTTGGCCAGGCAGCGACTAGGTGAGAATGCGTCGCTAGAGCTGGTGGACCTACGCGATCCGCTGCCGTTCGTTGACGAAACGTTCGACGACGTCGTGTCGTCGTTAGTGTTGCATTACTTGCAGGACTGGGGACCAACGTTGGGTGAGTTGCGACGAGTGCTCAAGCCCGGCGGCCGGCTGATCGCATCGGTCGAGCACCCCATCATCGCCTACATGATTCAGGATCCGTTGCCCAACTACCTTGCCACGAACAGCTATTCGTTCGACTGGACCTTTAACGGCAAAGCTGCGCCGATGACATTCTGGCGCAGGCCTCTACACGCGATGACCGACGCCTTCGCCGCCGCCGGATTCTGCCTCTCATTGATCAGCGAGCCGCAACCGGACCCCGCTGCCCGGGAGTTGTTTCCCGACGAATTCGAAGCCATGCAAACCCAACCGAACATTCTGTTCTTCGTCGTCCACGCAGTACCTGCGATGCAAGCCGCAAATCCTTGAACCTAGTCAAAGTTGGTTCCGCCACCGACCCGGCGAGCGTCGCACTGCTGCGCGGAACGACCCGGACCGTCCGCATTGGTGGTGGGCAGAAACGGACGGTTGAATTTGCGGTCATGGTGGGTCACTCAGCGATCTTGATCACGGGGATGTCGGGTGTGGGGAAGTCGACGGCTCTGATCGAGCTGTCGCGACGTGGGTTCGCCACTGTCGACACCGACGATGCCGGCTGGATTGACCTCGTCGATGGGGAACCGATGTGGCGTGAACCGTTGATCGACGAGTTGCTCAACCGGCGTCGCGATAAGCCGCTGTTTGTTCAAGGCACCGTCGTCAACCAGGGACGTTTCTGTGACCGGTTCGACGCGATCGTCCTTTTAAGTGCGCCAACGAATGTCGTGTTTGACCGCCTGGCCCGGCGCACGAACAATCCGTTCGGCAAGGCACAGGCTGAACGTGAGCGAATTGCCGGCGACATTGCTCACGTCGAACCGCTGCTGCGTCAAGCAGCGACCCATGAGATCGATACGACTCGTTCGCTGGCTGAAGTGGTCGATGCATTGATCGATATCGCACGGAGTCCTCGAGGCGGCACAAAGGGACGCTGAACGACGTCCTATAGAAGCGGAGCACTCGTCGGTGCGTCGGTGCGAAGAAATAACCGTTGTGGATACGGTGAGGTAATGGGGGAGTTGTACCCGTCGATCGAGCCGTACGAGTCGGGCATGCTCGACGTCGGAGACGGCAACGAGATCTATTGGGAGTGCTGCGGAAATCCGAATGGTATCCCTGCGCTGGCCATCCACGGCGGCCCCGGGTCTGGCAGTGCGCCCGGGATGCGCCGGCCGTTTGACCCGCACCGCTACCGGATCGTGGCGTTCGACCAGCGTGGCTGCGGCCGCAGTACACCGCACGGCAGCGACCCCGCGGTGGACCTCAGCACCAATACCACCGATCACCTCATCGCCGACATGGAGCTGTTGCGCAACCACCTCGGTGTGCACCAGTGGGTGCTGGTGGGCTGGTCCTGGGGCACTACCTTGGCCTTGGCCTACGCCCAGGCCCATCCGAACCGCGTCACCGGACTTGTCCTCACCGCGGTCACGACTACTAGCCCGAGCGATGTCACATGGATCACCCACGACGTGGGCCGACTGTTCCCGGCAGAATGGACGCGGTTCCGTGATGGTGTGCCCCGCGACCAGCGCAACGGTTCCCTGGTGGACCAATACGCCCGCCTGCTGGCCAGTTCCGATCCGCACGTGCGGGATAAGGCCGCGCGGGACTGGTGCGATTGGGAGGCAAGCCACATCAACCTCGGCCCCGAGCCCCTACCGCGGTATGACGATCCGCAGTTTCGAATGTGCTTCGCCCGCTTAGTCACGCACTACTGGCGGCACGCAGCGTGGCGAGCCGAGGAAGAGCTTCTAAACGGTGTCAACCGGATCAATCATCTTCCGGCAGTTCTGATCCACGGCCGTCTCGACCTGAGCTCCCCACCCGACAACGCCTGGAAGCTGGCCCAGAAATGGCCAAGGGCGCAACTGCACATCGTGCCTGGCGCCAGCCACTCCGCAGGAGGAACGATCTCCGATCACGTCGTTGATGCGCTTAACCACCTAGCGGACCTCGCTGCCGACGACAACGCATACAAGATCTGATTGACCTCGTTTCTCTAGCAACTAGACAGCATTGGGCGGGGGACTCGTCCTCGGTAGCGTTATGGGCGTGGAGGTTCTTTGGCGCGAAGCCAGGGTGCGCCCTATGACCGTCGACGAGGCAGTCGACGTCGCCAACTGGCGGTACGGCGGCGACTGGTCCGTCTACGACCTCTCTACGCCTCAGCCCGTCCTCGACAACCTCTCCAGCTACTACACCGTCGCAAGCGGTGACGACCTCATTGGCTTCTGCTGCATCGGGATAGAGGCACGGGTTGCAGGTATGAAAGCTGCCCCAGCAATCCTCGATGTAGGAATGGGAATGAACCCCCAGCTAGTCGGACGCGGCAACGGGGCTCGATTTGGCGAGATCGTCCTTCAGTACCTCGACGGGTGCCACCCGGGCATCATATTGCGCGCGGCCGTTCAGGCCTGGAACGAGCGCAGCCTGAGGCTCACCCGCCGGCTGGGCTTCGAGGACGCCGGTGAGCTGATCGCGGTTCAGGGCGACCGTTCGGTGAGCTACCGAGTAGTTCAGAGGCCTCTACATCGAGACAAGATTTGACTGATCTCGAATCTTTAGATCCGAGACAGACGGCGGTGCAGCTTAAGATCCGACGTGGGGCAGATCGGGCAGCGCCTCCTGGTGGTGGCAAGCTGGGCACACCACGAGGTAGGCCCCAGTGGGAAAACTCTATCCTAGTGATCGATACCACGAGCCACCGGCTGGTTTCGGGGTCAACATCATCGGCGGGTGCTGGACGCAGACACCCTGAGCAGTGTGTGTCGATGCTGGTCAACCCGATCACTAGTGCACCTCAATGCCGTTTTGTGAGCCCCACGGATCGATCACGGATCGATCGTGGGATCAGCGCCGTACCGTGCGGGAGGATCGTGGGCTGAGTCCGGGCACGTGAGTCGCAATGCGGCGCAGCGCAGTTCGGAGGTGATCGGTGCCAGCGGGTACTTTCGCAGTCGCCGCAGGCTGTCGGGTACTCAGCGCGCCTGTTATTGACGGGGCGGTCGCCTCCGGCCGGCGAAGGCCCAACGCGGGTGTCCGCATGAGGCGTGTTCCTGCTGTCGTGGAGTGTTCCGACGGAACCGTGGTGGGTTGATAGCCCGCATCCACGATCGGGCGCAGCGCTGCATCGAGGAAATCTACCTCGGCTGCGGGGATTCCAGCTTGCCGTAGCGGCATGGTGAGCGGGAGCTCACGGGTAGGAACCCGATAGATGGTCGTCGTCCCGCCGAGGGCATTTCGCGTCGTTGTGATGTCGCGTGCGGGAACCGTCCGCAAGTCGGTGTTCTGCGCGAACGGGTGCACGTAGGCGATGCCGAGCACAGCGTTGAGCACGGCCAACCTATTGGACGGATCAGTCGGCGGATCTGCGAAACCGTCGTACTGATTCTTCACCACGACAACGTGAAATCGTGTGTCCGGCAATGGTTCCGGCGTGTAATCGAGTCCGGGAACGCTGACGCCCTGCAGCGAAGATAGCGCACCGAGGTTAGGGTCGGCGGTCAGGACGAAGGTGGTATCGGACGGCACAGCCGGGTTGTCGTTGAGTTGGGCGGCCGCTTGCTGGACCACCATCGCGCCCTGTGAGGTACCCACGACGGTCAGCGGCCCCTTGCTCGCCAAGACCTCGGTCTCGAGGGCGTTAACACCGCTGGCGATCGATTCGCCCAAGGTCGGATCCGCTGGTCCCGTCACCGGCCAGAGCGAGGCGGGATAGTTGATTACCGTGACCGGATCGCTGCCGAGCGCTCCGCCGAGCAGATCAGCAGTGTCGCCGAACGTGCCGGCGGGCACCACACGCCCCAGTGTTCCGGTGGTCCCGCCTACGTAGAAAACAGTGTCGGCCTGAGCCGACGCACCGTCAACGATCGCGATGGCAATGACCATTGTCAGGATCGTTATGGGTCTGCGGACAAGTGATCGACGAGCACTCATGGCGACCTCCCAGCACAAAAAGTAGCCGACAGTGACGGCCATCAGCACGGGTAGTGAGAAACTCAGATATGCTGCGCTAGTGTGGCTTTCATTACTCTTGCTCCGCACGATTTGCGGTTTGACTGGGCAGCTGCCCTGCGAAGCGCGGCAACGCCCACACTTTCTTTTCCCCTTCGTACAGGTAAGGGCAGAGGCCACAAGTTCGTGACCCCGGGGAGACCCGTCGATCTCATGAAATCGTCTGAGTCCGAGACAAGGCGTGAGACGTCCACAATCTCTGGATACGAGACTTGATGTCGCTCGGCCTGGCCTTGGCGCGAAAAGGGTTGGACGCGCGCGAATTTCGCCGTAGCGTTTAGCGCTCGATGTGGTGTTGATCGCGAGAGGGCGGTGTCCAGTCGCGGGCGCGTGGTGGAACCGCCGGTGCAACCACATCCGCCCAAGCCGTCCCGGGTCACGAAGCCGCCGACGGTCCTGGGTGGTCAGCCCCAGGAGTCGGCCCTCGCTGCTTTTCGAAGACACGATGACACTGCCGTACAACAACGGCACCGTGCGCACCGAGAAGGTGGTGACCGACAGCAGAAGGCCGGTGGCCTGCCGATTCGGCCTATACCGGCCCGGCACCGCCGAGCGGAACCAGAAATCAATCGCCCCATCGCTGCTGGTCAAACAATCCACACACGGATCACGCAGAATCGCGTTGATGGCGCCCTGGGCAAATACCGTGATCTCCTGCACGTCCCCGGCTGGGGTAATCAACAATGCCGTGTACACAACAGCCCTTCCACAACCCTCGGCGGCACGCACGACCTCACGATCCGACGTGTCGTAGATCGGGCAGCGCCTGCTGATGACAGGCTGGGCACACCACCAGATACGGCCCATCGAGGAGATCGCTGTCCTTGATGATCGATTTCACTATCCACTGGGTGTTTTCGGGGTCAGCCTCATCGGCAGGTGCCGGACGCAGACACCCCGAACAATGCGTGTCGATGCTGGTCCAGCGGATCATTAGCGCACCTTATACCGAGTTAGCCGCCCAAGCGAGAGAATGTGATCAGCACCGCAGGTCCAGCATCAATCCGACCGTTACTGGCCCCGCGGATGCGGCCTCCGCATCCAGCATGCGCGCGCTGCGCGAGGCGCTCACCGATGGTGAGGATGGCCCCTTGCCGAGACAAAAACTGAGCCGTCCACATTCTTTAGAAACGAGACAGGTCGCTCGATGGCTTCAGACTTGGTCTTGTGGGCGCGGGTATTCCCGTGCGGTGGGTGTCGATGAGTCGTCCCCAGTTTGTGCCGAAGAGGATCAATAGTGCTCCGGTGACGCCGATGGGGGTAAGGGGGTCGTGAGCCAAGAGCACTCCAATCGCCGCGGCCCAAAGCGGTTCAGTTCCCAAAAGCAGGCTTACCCTGGCTGGCGAGGTGCGCCGGACTGCCCATATCTGGATGAAGAAGGCGAAAACAGTGCAGACAAGCGCAAGATAAATCGTCAGGATCCATGATTGTGTGCTCATCTGCGCGGCGACTTCGCTGACTCCTCGTCCAGAGATCTGTGAGAGGACCGTGAACACGACTAGGCCAGTGCAGAGCTGCACGAGCGTGACTGAACCGTTCCGAGTTTCATGCCGGCTTCATGGTTGAGGTGTCGCCGGCTGGGACCCCTGGGTTTGAGCGTAGTAGGCGCTCTCGTATTCCTCGGGCGGGACGTAGTCCAGAACGCTGTGCAGTCGGCGGTTGTTGAACCAGTCGACCCACTCCATCGTGGCGTACTCGACGTCGTCGATGATGCGCAGCGGGCCGGACAGGAAGGGGCTGCCGCGGCCGACGGCTTCGGTCTTGAACAACCCGATCGTGGTCTCGGCCAACGCATTGTCATAGGCGTCGCCGACGCTGCCAATGGACGCCGCGATCCCCTCCAGCACAAGCGTTTCCGCGAATGCGATCGACGTATATTGCGACCCGGCGTCGCTATGATGAATCAGTCCAGCAGTCACTCGGTGATCGGCGTGATCACGCCGCCACAGCGCCATCTTCAACGCTGTTGTCACCATCGCGGTGTCCTTCACGGTGACGGCATGCCAGCCCACGATGGCCCGCGAGAAGCAGTCGATCACGAACGCCACGTAGACGAACCCCGACCACGTTCGGCAGTAGGTGAAGTCGGTGACCCATTTTCGATTCGGCATCACCGCGGTGAAGTCGCGGTCCAGCAGATCCGGTGCCCGACGAGAGTCCTTGCCGCCGGGGATCGTGGTGCGGTGCTTGCGACCCCTGACCACCCCGGACAGGCCCTCATCACTCATCAGCCGGTCCACGGTGCACGCCGCCACCTGATGACCCTGGCGGCGCAGATGTGCCGTCATCTTCCGACGCCCGTACAAGCCCTCCGGCGTCCCGACAGTGGCACGCAACGCATCAGTCAGCTCGGCGTCAGTGATCGTGCGCGCTGACGGCGCGGCCTTCTTCCAATGTCGATACGTGCGTCCGGCGACCGCCACACCCTGCTCAGTGAGCACGCGGCAGATCGACTCGACCCGGAACTTTCGTGCACGCATCTGATCGATGAACGAACAGATCAACGGTGGCGAGGGTCGAGTTCCCTCGCGAAGAAAATCGAAGCCGCCTTCAGAATCTCGTTTGCTTCCTTGAGATCTCGATTCTCACGCTCCAACTGCTTGATGCGTTGCTGCTCGGCTGTCGTCACCCCAGGACTCTGCGCAGCGTCGACCTGAGCTTGCAGCACCCACTTGCGCAGTGTCTCCGGACCGACCCCGACCTTCGGGCCGATCGCCTGAGCCGCGGCGTACACCGACCGATACTCGCCGAGATGATCGAGGACCATCTTCACCGCACGCTCACGCTGCTCGACCGGGTAATGCTTCGACATAATCTGCATCCTTCTCAAAGAAGGAAGCGGCATCAAACTCGGAACGGTTCAGACTCGCGCCGAGTCGAGGGTGCGTTTTTCAGACAATCGCGCGATCACGGTGACGTGCACTGCGCGTGCCGCGGCGGCAAGCAGAATTAGCAGATCCCCAAGGCTTGGCGCGGCGAATCCGCCGTTTTGAGTGAGTAGCCCGACGCCGACGATGGCGATGACCGCCGCCCCGTAGAACATGGGGGGCAGGTATGTACGCCGTATCCACCGTTCGAGCAGCGGTGTCATGACGATGGTTAAGGAGATGATCAGCCCAGCGTTTGATGCCGAGGTCATCGTCACCCCGAATGTTTCGAGAGTAAAGATGATGCTCAAGATCGTCCCGAAAACGACGCCGAGCGCAATCTCAGTGCGGTTGATGTGCCGCAGCTTCGGCGCTAAAACGATGGTCAAACCTAGTGCGGCCAGAGCGAATCGGATGACGAGGAAGGAGAACACGCCGTCGGCGGTGACAACTTCTTTGGCCGCCAGGTAGCTCGACCCCCAGACGACGGCCACCGCGAGCAATGCGACATCGACATTGCGGGAGGGGCACGCGGACGGCGGCGGTGTGTAGTTGATTGCCGCATTGGGGGTGGCGCGGTTGGGGATGCTCAACACGAGGTCTCGGCAGAAATGGCGGTGTCTTTCTGTGAAAGGTTCACAAGCCGCCGGCCCTCAATAGTGCAGCTTCCAGCTATGAAAGATGCAGACGGCGAGCCAGATTCGGCGACTACCGGGCCGGCCCCATGCCGCGGCGACATCCATCATCTCCAGAGCCCAACACATTAGACAAGCAACACTATCTTCAGTATCCAAGTAGATTCACTACATGGATGTGGAGCGTCTGCGACTTCTGCGCGAATTGGCCGAGCGCGGAACGGTCCATGCCACTGCGACCGCGATGTCCCTTACTCCATCGGCGGTCTCCCAGCAGCTCAAAATCCTGCAACGCGAGGTTGGCGTTCCCCTCCTCGAAGCCACTGGACGCCGATTACGCCTCACCGATGCTGGCCGGGTCCTCGTCGCACGGACCGACGAGGTGCTCGCTGCGCTCGATCGCGCACGCGCTGACATGGACGCCTACCGCGATACACCCCGTGGAACCGTGCGAGTGGCGATGTTCCCCTCCGGGGCCGCAATGCTGTTGGCCGGACTCATCACCCGGGCTGCAGCTATCGGCGTGGAGGTTCTAGGACGTGATATCGATGAGCCTGCCGCACACGCACCCATGCAGCTAGCCGACTTTGACGTTGTGGTTGTACATCGCGACGAACGTGACGCCGCGCACTGGGGTCCCCGCATCGAAGCCACCCTGCTTCTGCGAGAACCTCTTGAGATTCTGTTGCCGCCAGGCCATCGTCTAGCCAAGCGCAAGCGGGTAGCCCTGCCCGAACTCGCCGACGATCCATGGATCGGTGTCGAGGGCGGCCTCATGGTCGACGATGTGCTGCGCTCACTGGCCACCGTATCCGGGTTCATCCGCGTATCGTTCAAAGAGTCAACGACTTTCGTGTTGTTGAAGAACTCGTCATAGCCGGCATCGGAGTCGCGCTCCTACCGCGCTACGTACTCACCGCCAGAGAACTGACCCGCAAACCACTCAGTGGGATCCGCATCGCGCGCCGCATCGAAGCGGTCACCCGTGCCGGTGCGACCGCTCGGCCCGCCGTCAACGCAGTCATCAGCATCCTCAAGTCACTCGCCCAAGAAACGAACCAGCACAACACCCGACCGCAATAACTGGCACCTGATGCCAGCCCCGGTGAGACAGGATCTGAGCCGTCCAAATTCTTTAAATCTGAGACGTTCTGCTGATTGAAGTGTTGGTAGTCATGTGTTCTGCTCGTTGCTGTTGGGCAGAATCCTTGGTGGTGCCGATGAAGACGTCGGCGATCTCGGGTAGCCCAGATACTAAATCCCACAGGGGCTTATCGGTCTCGTACCGCTCGGCGGCGTTCTCCTGGTCCCATTGCTGCTTCCATGCTGCATAACCAGGCAGGTCATCGGGGTCGGAGCTGTAGTCCAGCGGATCAAGCCCCTCGGGATGCTGCGGCCGGACCATGTAGAAGCGTGCTAGCCGTCCGGTGTGGCGGTGGCCGCCGAACTCGCTGACGAGCTGGAACGACTCCGGCGTCTTCACCGGCCGACTGCGGATCTGCCGCTACCGGATCACCAGGTGGATGATCTCCGCGGCGATCGGCGCGGAGATGGCGGCCGAGCCGGCGGTGACGACGGCCAGAGCGGCGATGAGCGCCATTGCCAGGCCAGCGCAGTCAGCGTTATGGCTGATCTGCGATGAAGCGCGCATGCCTTTGGCCAGCTCCACGAGTATTCGGGTCTGTTTCCCATGCAGTTCCGATGAGTCCCACGGGGCATCGGGTATCGCCAGCAGCTTGGCCGTTACCGAGCTGGTGTCGTTGTCCTCGGCGGCCTTTCTGACGCGGGCGCGCTGGTCGTCGGTTAGCCGGCCCCACCATTCGCGGTGTGTTCTCGAACGTATCTGGTCAACCATCGTTCACTTTCCCTTCGAGAGGTAGGTCCGGCATGAAGTCAGCGAGTCCGTTGGTGAGCCACCAAGTGAGGTGATCGCCGGTGAGGGCCGCGAGCATGGGGGACTGTGGATCTAACGGTGTTTCCGGCACTGACACGCTGAGTGATGCTCGGCGAGAAAGGTGCCGTGATGACGACACTGGACGATGTGGCGAAGAAGAAGGCGGCTGAGCAGTCCGAAGGCCAGAAGGCTGCGTCGAACTGGTCCGATTGGCCCAGGAGCAGGCTTGTCGCTGACCGGGCCCGACGGCTGCTCAAGCAGTTGACCAAGACGGTCCTCGAGACCGCGCTCAATGAGAGATGACCGAGCACCTCGGCTATGAGAAACACGACCCGCCCGAGACGGGGTCGGGCAACATCCGCAACGGCACCCGCACCAAGACGGTGCTGACCGACACCACCGGCCCGGTCGAACTTGACGTGCCGCGCGATCGGGCATCGACCTTCGAGCCTCAGATCGTCAAGAAACGCCAACGTCGCTGAACGGCGGTGGACGAGGTCGTGCTGTCGCTGTACGCGAAGGGCTTGACCACCGGTGAGATCTCGGCGCACTTCGCCGAGATCTACGGGGCGTCGGTATCCAAAGAGACGATCAGCCGCATCACCGACAAGGTGCTTGAGGAGATGAACGACTGGTCGGTGCGACCGCTGGATGAAACCTACGCCGCGATCTTCATCGACGCGATCGTGGTCAAGGTCCGCGACGGCCAAGTCGCCAACCGGCCGTTCTACGCTGCCATCGGGTCACCCTGGCCGGGAACGCGACATCCTCGGCTTGTGGGCCGGCACGGCGGGGAGGGCGCCAAGTTCTGGATGAGCG
>NZ_JALN02000005.1 GCF_000559085.1 Mycolicibacterium aromaticivorans JS19b1 = JCM 16368
TGCGGGACGTGAGCCGAAAAGTGTTGCGCAGCAGATGAATGATGCACGTCTGCACGATCGCCTGCGGCCACACATTGCCCACCACCTCGGGCAGTCCCTTGAGCCCGTCGCAGACGACGAAGAAGGTGTCCTTGATGCCGCGGTTGCGTAGGTCGGTGAGCACGCTCATCCAGAACTTGGCGCCCTCCCCGCCGGTGCCGGCCCACAAGCCGAGGATGTCGCGTTCCCCGGCCAGGGGACCCCGATGGCAGCGTAGAACGGCCGGTTGGCGACTTGGCCGTCGCGGACCTTGACCACGATCGCGTCGATGAAGATCGCGGCGTAGGTTTCATCCAGCGGTCGCACCGACCAGTCGTTCATCTCCTCAAGCACCTTGTCGGTGATGCGGCTGATCGTCTCTTTGGATACCGACGCCCCGTAGATCTCGGCGAAGTGCGCCGAGATCTCACCGGTGGTCAAGCCCTTCGCGTACAGCGACAGCACGACCTCGTCCACGCCGTTCAGGCGACGTTGGCGTTTCTTGACGATCTGAGGCTCGAAGGTCGATGCCCGATCGCGCGGCACGTCAAGTTCGACCGGGCCGGTGGTGTCGGTCAGCACCGTCTTGGTGCGGGTGCCGTTGCGGATGTTGCCCGACCCCGTCTCGGGCGGGTCGTGTTTCTCATAGCCGAGGTGCTCGGTCATCTCCTCATTGAGCGCGGTCTCGAGGACCGTCTTGGTCAACTGCTTGAGCAGCCCGTCGGGCCCGGTCAGCGACAAGCCCTGCTCCTGGGCCAATCGGACCAGTTCGACCGCAGCCTTCTGGCCTTCGGACTGCTCAGCCGCCTTCTTCTTCGCCACATCGTCCAGTGTCGTCATCACGGCACCTTTCTCGCCGAGCATCACTCAGCGTGTCAGTGCCGGAAACACCGTTAGATCCACAGTCCCCGCCCAACTTGTGCAAATGTGCCAGACATCCTACTAGGCGATTGGAGTAGGTATTCTGGTGGCAGTGAACCCCGGGGGGTGGCGAGTAAGTGATTTGATGGGTGGCGGCGCATGGGGCGGTGGAGATCGGTAGAAGCAGCGGTGTTGGACGAGCTGTTATGTCTGCTGGAGGAGCGTGAGGACACCGTCGGCCTCGACGCGTTGATGAGCTATCTCGTGGACGGCGTCAGCGTTCCCGCCTACCGACCACCGGGCCAGTTGTGGGACATCGCCACCGTCGGGCCGGAGGCACCGCCCACTGTCCTCTGAGGTGTCGAGAGACGTCTCCGGAACGTCCCACGGTGGGTGGGCAGGACGAGCGCGCAGTATGCGGCGGATCTCGTGCTGGGCGGCGGCGATGCGTGCGTGTTGGGCGGCGGTCAACGGCACCGGGTGCGGCGTCTTCTGGTCGATGCGGTCGGCGGCGCAGCCGCCGACCTTTGTCGGGGGCTGCGCGGTGGTCCAGGTGAGTCGTCGGAGTCGGCTGGACAGGAACGCGCCGGGGTTGGTGATGTGGTCGGGCCAGGTCGCGCCGCGGGCGCGCATGTCGGCGTTCAGCGCGTCGGTGATGTCCTGTGCTGTCCATACCAGCGGGTCGATACCGGCTGCGGTGAGCGCATCGCAGATGGTGCCGATGTGGACGCGGTCGAGGCCGTGGGCCGCAGCGACGAGGCCGCGGCGAGGCGTTGGGTGGCCAGTGGTCGCGGTGTGGTCCGCCGGGGCGGGCACACTGCACGGGTTTTGAATCCCTTTCGTGAATCTTCATGAGCGGGCGCGCTGGCGCGCCCGCTTGGTGAGTTTCTCCCTACGGGAGTTAAAAGACTAAGACCGCCTGACGGCGGTAGGTGGAAATCCTGCACAGGGTCATGCACAGGACGAGGCGATGCCGGGCGGGCTTCGCGGCGCGGCACCAGGTGGTACACCGAGGGTCTACGGCCGACGCTGGGGGTGCCCGGTGAGCCGTGTCCGCGTTGGGCCTCCACGGCCCATTGGGAGGCCCGTAGGACCCGCCAGGCGGCCGTAATGGTGCGTACGTCACAGCCCACCCGGGCGGCGATGGTGGCACGGGTTACGGCGACGTGGCGGCCGGTGGCGTGATCGGCGTGCTCGGCCATCACCCCGGCGATCGACAACAGCGTCGTCGCGGTGATCGACACCCGCTGCTCCGTGCACAGCTGGCCCAGGGCCGGCGACTGCGCCCAACGCTGGAGCCCGTCGAGCCAACTGCTGCGGCTGGTCCACATCGGCGCCCGCGGCCCACACGCGCCGGCGCGCTCGACCCAGCCGCGGCGGCGCTCATTGTTCAGCGCTCGGGCGACGTGCGGTGTGGGCGCGATAGCGGCGCCCAGCGGCGCCGGCCACGCACTGCTCACCCGAGCTGATCGGGCGGTGAGGAAGTCACGATTTGCGCACTGATTGCGCGCCATTTCTGGAACGTCAGACAGGCGTGCGCTACCGTGAGAGCTGTCGGTCAAGACAGTCCCTTCGGGGAAATGGGTACGGAAGACCCGGAACCGAGTTCGCAGCTCGGTTTGAACCTCCAGACGTGGCCCGCCTAAGGCGGGGCCTTCGTCATTCAGCGGGGGTTCCGCACACCAGCTATTCAGATGTCACGTTTGGCCTTACGGCTAAGTCCAGCCAGCAGCCGCGGCGCATACCGGTCACATCGCCAGCGGCAGCTCCTCCCTTGACTTGTGAAGTGCAAGGACAAGCTCGGGATGGCCGACGTGCTCGGCTAGCAGGTCTGCGACGTACTGCCCCATCGGGATACCGAGCTCGGCCGCCCTCTGTTTGACGATGTCGTAGACCACCCGAGGGGGCGCGTCATGATCTGGGCGCGGTCACCTTTATGCGGTTGAGCCATGAGCAGGACTCTGCCAGCCGGAACAAGCTGTAACTGATAGCGACACGCGGTTTGTGTGGACCTGTGTGACGCGTGTGGTTCACGCGGCCGGGTGGCCTCTCCCCTGCTGTGCGCCCGTCATCGCGGTCATGGTCGTCTGGTGAGAATCGCGATGGCGGCTTGAATGACGACGCCCAGGATGGCGCCGATGACGCGTCCGGTATCTCCGATGGTGAGCTTGGATTCCGGGTTGCGGGCGTGGATGCGATCAGCGAGGACGCAGACCGTCACGACGGTAGCCACGACTCCGAGGATGGCGACGATCCACACGGCCAGGTCAGTTCCGCTCATAGTTGATGCTCTTTCTCTGGTTGGTCGGGAAAGCGGCTCCCGGAGCGGGGCGTGAGAGCTCCGCTCTTTTCTTCTGGGCGGAACTGGGCTGTTTTCCACGGCACTGCCGCACCTTTCTCGTCGTGGCAACTCGGTCATTGGTGAAGTACCGGGGCGAGAGCTGTTTTCCGTCGTGCGGTGCGGCAGGTAGTTCTCTGGCACTCATCGGGAGGTATATGCCGGTGGGGTGCAGCGGCGGGGTCGCGAGGTACGGGCCATGAAAGAAGGGGTGCTTGGGGTGTAGCTTTCACGCCCTCTAATGACCTGCTGGAGGCCGATTTGCCGACAAGACGGGTGGTGACAATTTGGTAACGACTCGCAGAAATACCGGGTCTACGTCGATAGACGTAACGACGTAATAGCGTGTTGACGTATATGCGTCATTGCGCTGTGACGTAAGGTTTGGCCATGCCTACGGTTTCTTTGGTCCACACCAAGGGCGGCGTTGCGAAGACGACGTCGGCGGTGTATCTCGCGACTGCTGCCCATCGCCGCGGTCGCGATGTCGTACTTGTTGATGCCGACCCGCAGGGCTCGGCGCTGGAATGGGCGGCGGCCGCCCAGGATGACCCCTTGCCGTTTCCGGTGGTGCCGGCACGCCGACCCCTGGACGTCAGTGGCCGCCAGGAGTTGACGATCGTGGACACTCCCCCGGGTACGGCGCAGGTTATTCAGGAAGCGATCGAGCTGGCCGATTTGGTCGTGGTGCCCACGGGGGCTTCACCGCTGGATGTCCGCCGGGTATGGCCGACTTTGGAGATCACCGCACACCGCCCCACGGCGGTGCTGCTGACCGGCGTCGATCTACGAACCCGACTAGCCGACGAGGTGAAGACCCTGCTGGAGGACGAGGGCGTGCCGGTGATCGAAACGCGGATTGTCCGCCGTGAGGGCATCCGCCGGGCGTTCGGGTCTACACCGAATCACCTGTACGGCTACGACGACGTGTTCGACGAGCTGATGGGGGCATTGGTTCATGTCTGACTTGACTTCGAAGATGGCCGCACGAGTGAAGACAGAACCCGCCAAGCGGGCGGCTGAGGCGTTCCGCTCCCCCACTGACGATATGCAGCGCGCCACCGTTTATCTGCCACGCGCGACGGTGCGCGGACTGAAGCAGGCTGCACTGGACCGGGACACGAGCATGAGCAAAATCCTCACCGACCTGGCCGATCGGTGGTTAGCCCAGAACGCAAAGACGTAAGAACGTAAATGCGTCATTACGTCCTTACGTTAACAACTTCATGCCCCCAGCCGGGATCGTCCTGGCGGGCGATTGCGTGCCCGCCAGTTAGCGTCTGTTTCTATGCGAGTGGGTGTGTACATCGATGGTTTCAACCTGTACTACGGCGGCAAGTTCATCTGCGGATCTGGCACGGCCGGCTGGCGATGGCTTGACCTGCGCGCCTTGGCGACGCGGCTGATGGCCAACCAATCGGCTTGGAGCGGTGCGACCGTTGAACGCATCGTGTACTGCACTGCGCGTATCTCAGGAGCTGACAACCGCGTCGGCAGTCGAGAACAGGACGCCTACCTCGCCGCTTTGACCCGCGCCGCTGTCGTGGATCACATCGAAGAGGGCAACTACGTCAACCGCGTCACCTCCGCGCCCCTGGCCACCAAAGACCGACGCGGGCGTCCGGTTCTCACCACCCCAGCTTGGCCGGTAACCATTAAAGATGGTGCCGGGCAGAATGCCCCCGACGCGCGGTTCTTCGTTTCTGTTGCCCGGCGCGAGGAGAAGGGCTCCGATGTAAATGTGGCCGCCCACCTGCTGCTGGACATCCTCGAAAACCGCATCGACGCCGCGCTGGTGATCAGCAACGACAGCGACCTGAAATTTCCTGTCCAGGCCGCACGTGACCGCGTCCCGGTCGGCACCATCAACCCGACCAAAAACCAGACCGCAGGAAAGCTGCGGGGGCGACCGTCGGACGGGGTAGGCAACCACTGGTGGTACCAGCTGGTCGCCGCAGATTTCCAGTCCTGCCAACTCCCGGACCCCGCTGGCGGGGTGTCTAAGCCGCCGCCCTGGTGACCTGCCCGACAGGGGAGGGGAATTGCGTGGACGCAACGCGCGTTGCATAATTGCGGAATACCACCCGTCCCCGGCAGGGGACGGGTTTTTTCTTGCCCAACGTAAGGACGTAATGACGTATATGCGTCGTTACGTCCTTACGTCATGATTGCGTATTGAAGCGCTTTTCCCAGGCTGGGTAGCTGCCGAGGCTACGAAGAAGGGGAGCGGTGAGTGCTGCCACGACCTGGTCGGGGTTTTCGTCGAGGTCGGCTAGTGAGGCTTCGGTTGCTCTCTCGTAGATGTTTTCTGTGTAGACGGGTCCTTTGTCGCCGAAGTTCTGGTCGGCGATGATCCATGACGTCGAGTCGCGTAGGCCATTCATGGAGAGGGCGAACCGCCAACTTCCGGTGTAGCCCCAGCGGTGCGACACTGCAGCGGCCAGGCGGGCAAGCAAGCTGACGTGCCCGATGATCAGTCTTTCGAAGACCAGCGTGAGGTCGGGTGGGGGAGGGGACACGTTGCTGAATGAGCGGGTGGTCACGGCGCGCTCCGATGCCAACACGAGTCGGCCGGACTCATAGAGCACGATCTCGGCGGCGGAGTCCTTGCCGGCGAAGCGTTGCCCGTCGTACATGCCGGTGGTCAACGCGAGGCCAGACGAGCATGTCTTCTCGCGCGCCGACCGGGTCGGCCAGCACGACGAGCAGAGGAGCAGCGTCACCAACGAGTTCGGTACGGATCGAGCGGGCTTCAGCTCGTAGATCGCGGCGGTCCGCCAGGCGCCGGTCTAGGAGGCGTACGACCTCGGGGTTGGGCACCCCCATCGGGGCCAGGCAACCCCTCACCGTCGTCGGCCGTCTCGTCCGTGCTCGTCGTGATTGCCACCCGGTGTGGTCCTCCTCGTGCAAGCGGTCCATACCAAGACTCATATGCAGCGCAACTCGGTAATTCCCCAACACCCTAATGTGATTTAGATCACGCATTTGACCTGGGGAAACGTGCCTGCGGCCTGCATAAGAGCTTACAGAAACAACCGATTCGCGAACCCCTTTAGGAGGTGTCATGATCACCCTGATCGCGCTCACGGTGACGATGTTCTTCATCGCGGCCACCGCCGTCACCATCGCGCTGCGCTGGCCAGCCACCATCACCTGGGTCCACGTCACCGTGGCCGTGGTCGCTCCCATCGCCGCCGAAACGATCAACCTGTTCGTCCGCTGAACTGGCCAAACAGACGGCATAATTGCGCAATACCACCCGTCCCCGGCAGGGGCGGGTTTTTCTTTGCCTTCATGGGCCGCCCCCAGCTCACCGCGGCCTGTGGCGTCGTGACGTAATCACGTACTTACGTTATTACGTCACGACGCACCACTTCATCCAACCTGGGATGCAACGACAGATCAGAAGGTTAGGGGTCGGGCCGTGTCCCGATAACGAAGGTTTTCGGGACGCCGAAGAGCCACCGTCCCGCCTTAGCCTTGGACCATCCTCAGACTGTCAATCGGACGGTTCCTGGTCGCGTGATCTTTCGTGGCACGCCCCATGCTGCCTCTAGAGCCGTACGCGACCTCTCTCAACGCGTCCCTCAAGTCAAGAATGGTCCTGAACAAAGGGCCGCAACCGTGGTCACAAGACACCCGATGAATAAAGGTGAGCTGTCTCGGTCGAGAACACGCTTAGCGGCCCCGTCGGCCCCACAGGATCAGCAGTGTCACCGTCGCGATCACCGCGATCGTCACTAGCAGGATCGTGGAGCCGATGATCACCGCGTGGTGGCTGTACTGCGGTAGCGGGGTCGATGCCACGGCCAGCGAGCCACCGAGTGCGGTGCTCACATCCGCCGGTCCCTGCACCGGCGCGCGGTGCGGCGCATGGTCATCCGCCGCCGAGTTGGACGGCTTTGACGATGAGCAGGATCGCGCCGACGACCAGGTAGCCGCGTAGGGCGAGCATGCCGAGTTTGGTTCCGGCCGACCAGGTGACGGGTTCCAGCAAGGCCAGGGGCGGCATGCGCCACGACATCTTCTCAGGCCCGTCGATCACGGTCACTGGGGCCGGGGCCCTGGGGTTTCGGCGTTGCAACCACTTCAGCACCCCGACCGCGAGGATGGCCAGGATGACGATGCCTGCGGCGAGGTACGCGGTGACGGTCACGACGTCCAAGTCGGGAAATAGGGTGGTGGCCATCAGGATCCCCGACAGCAACAGCAGCACCGCGACGATGAACACCGCGACGACGTTGAGCCAGCGCCGGTTCACCCACGGGCCCAACACCTCCCGGTCGTTGCACAACAACAGCAGGAACACACTCGCACTCGGCAGCAGCAGACCCGCCAGTGCCTGCACCGCAGTGGTGATCAGACCCAACGGCGCACCCGGGATCAGCACGATCCCAGCGGCGGCGGCGACCATCGCGATGTAGGAGACGTAGAACGGTTTGGCGTCGGCAAACCCGCGGTGCAGGGAGTGTTTCAGGCCGAACACGTCGCCGAAGGCGTAGCTGGTGGCCAAGGTCACCGCTGCCGCACCCACGATGGAGGCATCCAGCAGCACGATCGCGAAGACCGGACCCAGCACACTGCTATGCGCCGACAGCAGACGGGCGATGTCTCCGGCGTCGCCGAAGTTGCCCTCACTGCCGGTGGAGCGGGCCGCCCAGTCCGCGGTCATCACCAACGCAGCCGCACCGATGACCACCACGAACGCGCCTATGGTGGTGTCGGCGCGCTCGTAACTGATGAAGCGCGGGGTGATGCGCTTGTCGACGATGTTGGACTGCTGAAAGAACAGCTGCCACGGCGCAACGGTGGTGCCCACGATCGCAATGATCAGCAGCACCGCATCCGAGCTGAGCCCACCCTTGATGCCCGGCACGACGAAGGCCTGTGCGGCCGCCCCCCACTGGGGGTGCGACAGCAGCAGCATCGGGATCTGCAGCAGGGTGATCGCGATGAACACGAACATGGCGCGTTCCCAGCGACGGAAACTGCCCGAGGCCATGATCGCCACCAACGCCACCGCGGCCGTCGGGACGACGATGTACTTCGAGACACCGAAATAGGCGGCGGCCAACGAGACGCCGATGAACTCGGTGACGATGGTCAGGAAGTTCAGCAGGAACAGATCCCCCACGGAGAACCAGCCCCACCCGCGGCCGAAGCGTTCGTTGATCAGCCGGGCATGGCCCACCCCGGTGACCGCTCCGAGGCGGACCACCATCTCCTGGTTGACGATCAGCACCGGGATCAGCAACAGCAGCACCCAGAGAAGGCTGTAGCCGTAGTTTTGGCCGGCCTGGGCGTAGGTGGCGACACCGCCGGCGTCGTTGTCGCCGACCATCACGATGATCCCGGGCCCGAGGATCGCCAACAGTGTCAGCAGCCGGGTCTTGAGCGTGCGGCCCTGATCGCTGTCGCCGACGCTGACCCGGCCGAACGCGCCTTCGATGTCACCGAGATGGGCGCTGTCCAACACCGCCGACGCCTGAGGCGCTGCAGGGGCTGGAGTCGGCTCGGGTCCCGGCGCGCTGGTGGACGCGGCCTGTGGGGTGACATCAGCAGCGGGAGCCTGATCCGGTGCCGTGGGGTCGGTGGTGCCTACCGGCGGGTGGGAGTCAGCCATGACCGGCCCCGTCCTGGGCACCGACGACGTCGCGGATCGGGCGCGGCGCGGGTTCGCGGCGCCGCCAGTCCTCGGGGATGGTGGCCTCCAGGACGTCATCGAAGGTCACCACACCGACCACCCGGTCGCCCTCGTCGACGACGGGGATGGCGACCAGGTTGTAGTCGGCCATCAGCAGGGCGACGTCGGTCAGGTCGGCTTCCGGGGTGACTCGGATCGGGTCGACGTCGAGCAGCTCGGTGATCGGGGTGTGGGGGTCGGATTGCAGCAGCCGGATCACCGAGACCACCCCGACCAGTTCGCCGGCCTCGTTGACCCCGTGCATCTTGAGCAACGCCTCGGGTTGCATCGCCCGGGCGGCAGCGATGATCGAAAGAGCTTGCGCGGCAGTGGCATCCGTCGAACACGACGCCACGTCGACGCTCATCAACCCGCCCGCGGTCGAGGGGTTGAACCCCATCAGCGTGATGACCTTGGTGCGCTGCCCCGCCGGCAGCAGCTCCAGCACCCGG
Organism: Mycolicibacterium aromaticivorans JS19b1 = JCM 16368; assembly: GCF_000559085.1. Classification (NCBI taxonomy): domain Bacteria; kingdom Bacillati; phylum Actinomycetota; class Actinomycetes; order Mycobacteriales; family Mycobacteriaceae; genus Mycobacterium; species Mycolicibacterium aromaticivorans. Next base: position 9,353 of record NZ_JALN02000005.1, read on the forward strand.
CGACGGCGGGACTGGCGCAGATCGGCGATCGCGTCCGCCGCGTCGTCGGCCCGCATCCGGGCCAATACCCCGGCGACCTCGGTATCAGTCATGTCGCCCAGGATCTTGGTGGCCTTGTCGGGGTCGAGTTCCTCGAAGACGTCGGCCTCCAACTCCGGGTCGGAGTGGAGGCGGTCGAGGATTTCTCCACCCTCGTCTTTGTCGGCGTCCTCCAGCAGGTCCGCGATCTGGGCCGGCTTCAGCTTCGACATCCGCCCGCCCGCGCGCTCCAACACGCTCGCCGTGTGCCCGATGAGCGGTTCGAAGGACTTCCAGTCCCGGCTGGCATGCCCCCCACCGGATTTGATCAACCCGAACAGCCGCGCCGGCCGGCGGGTATCCAGCCGTGCCAGCACCCAGCCCGCCCCGGTGTCCTCGAGCTCGATGTCGTAGGCATGCACCAACTCCGCGGCCGCGACGTCGATGAGCCGGTGATCGAGGACGTCGGTGCGCAACAGAACCTCGCCGTCACGGCGTTCGAACTCGCGCAGATCCACCTTGTTCTTCGACAGATCGACGTGTTCCTGGGTCAGGTCGGTGATCTGCCCGGACGACACGTACACCCGACGGCCGCCGATCCCTACCACCAGGCCGGTGACCGGCGGATACCCCTCGGCACCGCGCAGGCTGACGATGACGTCCTCGACCCGGCCCACCGCGTCACCGGCCTTCGCGACGACCGGACGACCCAGGAGATCGGACAGATGGATCACCGGCCGTGACGCCGTGGGCGCTCCACCATCAGGCGGGACTTCATGCATAGTGACTCTTCCTTCTCGATGAGACGATCGCGGCCGTGCCCGAATGTCGCGGTTCCATATGCGCACGACCACGTGAACACTGGGCGACACCGATCTCGACCACCGTCGGTAGACACCCAAACCTGGGACATGTGGATGGATCGTCCACAGAGGTCGTTAGTCACCGGGCCCTCGATCACGACCCTTACGCCGGGCCGCGTACCGAGGGCTGTAGCCAGTGCGAGATCCCGTAGGGGTCGCGCATCTGGCTACCACGTAGACGGCAAGGAGAAGTGCTGGCCCGATCACGCTGGCCAGTAACCCCAACCCGGCGAGGTGCCCGATCAGCGCGATCAGGCCAATGACGATGTTCGCCAGCGCGGCGACCTCCATGATCAGCACGGCGATCACGACCCGGCGCCGCCGCCTCACGTCGTCAACGGTGGTCTGGCGCTGCTGATCGAGGTCAGTTTCATCGGCGACTTCCGCGCGAAGCAACTCAAGCAGGGCGACCGGGACGTCGGTCGCCACGCTGACATCCCCGACGTCGTCGCCGCGGCGCAGCATCAGCGCCGCCAACCGGACCCGCACGCTGGCGTGGCGATCGTCATCGGCCTCCGGCAGTGGGGCCGTTGATCGCTTGGGAGTCATTCCCAGGTCACCGAGGAACGCCGGGTTCGATCCGGCGGACGCCGCCCGCGGGGGAGTGCGCCGCGTGCGGGACCGTCGTTTCTTGGGCATGTCCTCAGTATGACCAGGTCGGACGGGTCGCAACATCGAGCCATTCCTGTCAATCTCCTGTCGCCACAGGTGCCTATCGGCGGGTACACCTGCTAGACGCGCGGCGGGCCGCCCACCACATCGTCCGGAGGTCCTGGGTTGGGAATTTGGACGGGTAGGGGTGTCGGCCATGTCGGCCATCACCTCGACCAACGCTTGCGGGACGCGGGTTGTGGTGGCGACCACCGCCGGGTCACCACCGTGCCGCAGCATCGCCCGGGCGGTGAGCATCCGGATGGTGGCGGTCAGCGTTCCGTCGGCCCGCTGGCCTGACACCCCTTGCGGCGCAGTTATTTTGGCGGGTTTATCGATCGCGTCGTGCGTCTGATCGTCGTGGGAGTCCATCGGTGGGCCTCCTCGCGCGGCGGCGGGCCGGGGCGGGCCGGGGTCGTGATGCACCCCAGCCCGAACCGGTCAGCCGACGTGCCCACCCAGTGACGCCGTGATCAGCGCGGGCGGGGTGTAGGACGCCAACAGGTACGCCCGCTCCTGCGGGGTCAAATTGCGCCGGACCCACACCCGTCGACACGCCCTGCGGCCCCAGGTGAACCATCCGTGTGCGGCACGGGACGCCATCGACACCACGGGTATGCGAAGACGAGACAGAACAACAACCATGACAAAACTCCTTGACGCAAAGAGAAATTGGGGTGTCGTGGCATCTTTGAGTGTCACGCGGACCTCAAGCAGGCAGCAGCGCCGTAGGGGTGCACCGTCGGAACAATGGTGCACTCGAACAATCAACGACGAGAAGGGCTTTAGGCCTCGATCGACTCAAGCTGGCCACGCAGCGGGAACAACTCCGAACCCGCAGACGGCGGTTTATCGCTGGTACTCAACGGTGTTCCTCACCTCCTCGCAGCCAGGACGCACGCGGGCGTCACATCGAAAGCACACGTGGGGAGGACGTGCGGCACAGTGACCACACCTACACCCCTCTCGTCAGAGCTTCGGCACTGCACGGCGTATCGGGCCACCAGAAAACACTCGGTGCTCGAAGCCACTTGGGCTCAACCCTTAATCCGGGAGGAGCTGTCCTGACCCGGGGCGTCTTTCGACGTTCGGGGTCAGTGGCCTTTATCCGCGCAGACGCCTCACCTAGCGAGGTGCTTGCACCGATCAGTGTGGACCTCCAGACCACAACCCGTCAAGACGAACCAGACGACGCGCGCGTTGACCCCTCGTCCCTCACACCATCGGCTCTGCCGACAAGTAGCGATAGGCGGTCGCCCGTCCAATACCGAAGGCCTTGGCCAGTTCTCGTACGGGTTCGCCAGTAGCAGCGAGTCGGCGGAGTTGTTCTTGCCGTTCTGGGCTAAGCCGTGGTGGCTTGGTAGCAGGCAGGCACCGGGTTCGGCGTGATGCGCGTGATGCAGCTCGGCGTTCACGGCCGAGCTCAAGCTCGAGTTCGGCGAGGGTCGCCATGATCGCCGCTACTGCGCGCCCGGTCGGTGTGGCTGTATCTACGCCTTCACGCAAGGCGCGCAACAGGATTCGTCGCTCTCCGAATTCGGCGATGGTGCGGGTGACTTCGGCGACCGAGCGGCCGAGTCGATCGATGGCGGTGACGACGACGGTGTCACCGGGCCGGGCGTAGGCGAGCAGAGCCGCCAGTCCCGGCCGGTCCGTCTTCGCCGACCCCGAGAGCTTGTCGGTGAACACCCGATCCGGCTCGACGCTGGCGGCGGCGAGCGCAGCGAGTTGGGCGTCGAGGTCTTGGCCTGTGGTGCTGACGCGGGCGTAGCCGAGGATCGTCGTCATGCCAATGACTGTCTCACCACCCTGGACAGCAAAGATGTGAGACACGCGGTGTGAGACAAGAAACGAGACAGCGCGACCTGGGATTACACGGTGGGGGAGTAGCTCTCTGAGGGGTGTCTCTTTTCTCTACAAAAGAGACGTGCATGAGTATTCGGACGGCGGGTAGAGGATTGCCATGAATGGCCGCGGATTGCATCACCACGCACCTGTAACTCCTGATGAGGTTCTCGCCGAGACGCTTCGACTGCGCCCCGGCAAAGCGAATACTGTTACAGGACAACGGCGTTGGCGTTCTGACCGGCGGCGTGCCGCCAGGGTTACCATCTCACCGACTGGGGCTTGCAAGGCGAGCACCCTGATCGCGGCCGCCTTCAAGGTGTCTGCGTGCGGTGAATCCTCGTCCCGGCCGATGACGTCTCCGCCACCCCCGGCCATCACGACGGGGGCCGAGGTGCCAATTTTCCCGGATGTGGATGTGGGTTAGCGGTGTTTGTGGGTAGTTCCCCAGACAGGGGGAGTGGTGGTCGCGACACTGAGACTCCCTCTTAGTCCTTGGTGGTTCAGCCCGTGTGCCATCAAGGACGCTTCTCCTGGGCTGGCACGCTAGGGCTGGCGTACTTGACCGCAATCTTTGAGACATGTTGCAAAACAGGCTGTTTAGGTCGACACGTCACCGTTAGATGACGGTGGCGATGAGGTGTTGGGCAATGTCGAGCAGGGGGGTGTTGGATTCTTGAGAAAGCTGACGCAGCAGCGCGAAGGCGGCATCGGCGGTGATGCTGAAGCGTTCCATCAGGATGCCTTTGGCTTGACCGATGTCATCGCGGGAGCTCAGGGCGCGGCGTAGCTGCTCTTCGCGCACCACCGCACTCCAGGCCCCAGCGGCCAGCGCCGCCAGATCGGCGGCATCCGCGAGGACGGTGGCATCGAAAGCCTCAGGTCGTTCAGCAGCCAGAATCAGTACCCCCAGCACGAACCGGTCGTAATGCATCGGCAGCGCTGCGATACTGCGCACCGAAGTCACCCGAGCGGCTTCGCGGGTGAACTGCGGCCAGCGCCCCTCGACGGTGAGGTCAGCGACGAGGACGGTGTCCTGGCTGCTGGCGGCGTCCCGAGCCGGACCTGCCCCACCATGGCGCTCAGCGTCGTGCAGCATCGCGATGACAGGGTGTTCGGTGATGACCGCTGCGGGCGTGCGCTCCACGCGCCGAGCTGGCACCGCTATGCCGGCGTAGTTAACGACCGGAATCTGCTGCTCGATCAGATTCACCAAATCAGCCAGGGCGACCGGCACGGTGCTCAACTCCGCGTGGCGGATCGCGCCCATCACCGCGACCAGCGAGCTCAGCAGTGGCCCGTCGGCAGGCACCCTCCCCGCCCCTCTGGGCCCCCACGCTACCCCGTCCACGCGTGAAGGGGCCCACAACCACACCGACGGGAGAGCGAGCGAAGAACCATTCCGCCCCGAGCACCGGCCACCCCCGGAGGGCGACCGAGCCGAAACCAAACGGGAACGCTCGCAGCCCGCTCACGGTCAAAACGGGAAAGGTCACAACGACATCGACGCGGCGATGCTAGATCAGCGCTGCACTTCTCAACACCTGACCCGCGTGGGGGCCACTCCAGCAAGCAGCACAGGCGCAACCAGCCCTGCCACGCCCGACTGTAATGGCCAAACTGTCACCCGGCCAAAACCTTCACCCATATCCTGTTCACCTGACAGGTGAACAGCTCACCGGTGCCGGGCGCGTCAGTCTGACGCACCCGGACTTGCGCTAGTGCTCGACGTGGTGTCGATCGAAAGACGGCGGCGCCCAGCCGCGGGCGTGGCGGAACCGCCGGTGCAACCACATCCGCCGAAGCCGTCCCGGGTCCCGCAGCCCCCGACGGTCCTGGGTGGTCAGTCCCAGTAGCCGGCCGTCGCTGCTCTTTGAACAGACGATGACACTGCCGTACAACAACGGCACGGTGCGCACCGAGAAGGTGGTGACCGATAGCAGCAGGCCGGTGGCCTGCTGATTCGGCCGATACCGGCCCGCCACCGCCGAGCGGAACCAAAAATCGATCACCCCATCGTTGCTGGTCAAGCAATCCACACACGAGTCACGAAGGATCGCGTTGATGGCACTCGGGGAGTACACCGTGATCTCCTGCACATCCCCAGCTGGAGTGATCAGCAACGCCGTGTACACGGCAACCCCCTTCCACAACCTCGGCAGGCAGTCCCGGCGCCACTTGAACCTTGAACCCCTCAGCACCATCATGCGCTCCGCGCACCGGCTTCGACGGGTGGGTTCACGTCCAGCGTGTTCGACCGTGTTAGTCAGCGTTGCCGCTCACGCTGCCACCTGAAACCCCACGTCGCAGGTGTGAGCTCTAATGGGCAGGAGCACGGCCAGGTCGGGGCAGACCACCAGAACACCCTGGCCCCACTGGACTTACCACATCCAAGACAGAATCCGAGACGTCTCCTTTCCCTAGATACGAGACACCGCTTCCTCCGAGGCCACGCCAATGGACGAAGATCGGAGCATAAGCCGCCGGTACAGCCGCCAGCTGCACCGCCGGGTTCGGCAAATGAGCCGCCAGCATGGATCATCCGCCGGTCCTTCAACCGGTGCCCCGGGAAGCGCGCCGACGCATTAGATCCGGCGCTCCAAGCGCGCTGAAACCGCCGCTTCCTGCAGGTCCAGCCGGTCAAGCATCGCCCGCACCGCTTCCTCGTCGACTGCACCGAGGTCGCGCTGTTCGATGAGCGACGCCCGTTGGGCTCGTAGCACCTCCCGGTATAGCGCCGCGAACACTTCAGCGCGCAGGGTGTGACTTTCTGGGCTGGGCATTTCATCAGCGTCCTGAGACTGGCGCGCTACCAAATGACGAATCTCGTCGAGCACCTTTGGGTCAATCCCGTCTGGTGGGTGCGCGCGAAAGTGGGCGAAGACTTCGACTGCAGCCTCGTGAACGACGCGTTCGGCCTTGAGCGTTTCCTCTCGGTCTTCGCCCGTATCGCCCTCACTGAAGGCTAATTTCAACCGTCGGATCAGCAGCGGTAACGTCGCGCCCTGCAGTAACACCGTGCCGACAGTGACCGCGAATGCGATCGCCTGAATCGTCGCTCGGTGGGGGAACGGTTCGCCGCTGGCTGTGGTCACCGGAACCGCGGCGGCCGCGGCCAAAGTCACCACACCGCGCATTCCCGCCCACGACACCACAACGTTGTCTTGCCAGGACAAGGGGCGGCGGTCGATTGCCGACCACCATTTGCCCGATCGAGGTGAGCGAGTGTCTGTAGTTGCGCAGGCGCTCCTGCCGCTCAGCGGCGGCGCTAGGGGCGTCGCCTTGCGGTCACGGTACTGAGACAACAGCCAGGGTCCGAACATCACGAACACCGACAGCGGTCGGATCAGCACCACGACGGCGAGCACAATCGTCGACGCCAGCCCTACGCTGGTCAACGATTCGTGCGCCTCGTTCAGGTCGTCGAGAACGAAACGCAGATGCAGTCCGATGTAGGCGAATACGAATGCCTCCAACAACACATCGAGTGAATTCCACACATAGCGTTCCTGCAGGCGCGTCTGGTAGCCGGCGACGAGGGTGCCCGAGCCGACGACGAATCCAGCGGCGACCACCGCCAGCACGCCGGAAGCGTGTACGTTCTCTGCGAGCAGGAAGGCCGCAAACGGCGCCACGAGTCCTTGGACTGTCTCTAGTGCCGGGTTGTTGAGACTTCTCCTGATCCATAGCGTGGCGTAGCCCAGCACCGCACCCACAGCCGAACCGAGCAGTGCGGTGTAGCCGAACAGCAGAGCCGGGTTGGTGATGAACGTATGACTGCCGGTGACCTGCGCGACGGCAACGGAGAACAACACCAGTGCCGCGGCATCGTTGATCAGGCTCTCACCGGTCAGGACAGCCATGACTTTCTTTGGCAGCCCGAGCCTTCGGCCGACGGCGACGGCGGTGACCGCATCCGGTGGCGCGACGATCGCACCCAACACCAGCGCACCGCCAAAGGTCAGCGGAACGACTACAAGCCACGCCGAGATGGCAGCAACGGCGAAGGCGGTCACCATCACCAACGCGACACCCAAGCCCAGAATTGGACGGATATTGCGGATGAAGGTGGGGAAGGAGAAGTTCACCGCAGCCGAAAAGAGTAAGGGCGGGAGGATGACGGCGAGCAGGACGTGCGAATCGAGTTCCGGTGTGCGGAAACCCGGCAAAAACGACGCCGCGATGCCGGTCACCACAATAATCAACGCGGGCTGCAGTCCCCATCGATCAGCGAGAGCAGTGACGATGATGGCGCCGACGACGACCAGTAACAGTTCCACGCGACGATTCCTGTCTTATCCGGCAACAATTTTATTCAGGTGCGCCCAACTGGAAATGTGACTTTTCGCCATGGTGTGTTTCACCGCAGAGTCACCTCGTGTCGCCGGGCGCGTTCACTACTCGCAGAACATGTGAGCCGGAAGACGCACTGCAGCAACGGATTACGCCGTCCTACCTGCACACTCCAGCGGTCACGGAAGCCTCTCGACGGTCTCGCGTCTACCGACTATGGCAGCGGAGCCATGAGATGAGGGAATGAGCAACCCGAACTCGTGAGAGACCAACCGGCCAGCTTAGAGAACCCCGCAGGTGCATGAAACCCAGGGAGGCTTCACGAGACACCCGTCCGGCCAAGCAATGAATAGCAGCCGGTGGGGCCGGGCCCGACATTCGTGAGAAACAACGGCCTAGGTGGGGCCCAAGTCAGATGACCACACTCAGTACTCAGTACTCACTCAGTATGGAGAGGGTCGACGCGTGCGATGTTCCCCATCATGCAGCCATGCTCATTATCAGCTAATATCTGATGGTGATCTGCACAGTGTAGGCCTGCGAAAATGAGGTAGTTGCGGTGCAATATCAAATTATCGCCCGGTGCTCGTCGCCAACCGCCAGTACGGATTACCGGGACATCACTGCGGTCAGGTATCGAGTCGATGGCGCTACGGGCAGCTGTAGTCGTGAGCAGATGATCACCCTGTTGGAACAGGGCCACACCGCCTTCGTCACAGATCGTCACGGCTATTCCGACGTTGGGATCTTCGACTTAAACAAGGTCAAATATTTGCGCACGTACTGGGGTGACTTCTGGGATGACAGGCTGATCTCGCTGCCGACGTTCGATTTCGACGTATCCCGGCATGATCCGGCTGTCGGTTCGGATGCTCAGTCCCGCCGCCGGGACGTGGGCACCTTTGTTGAGAGCGTTCATCTCGCGGCGTCACGGCTGATCGCTGTCACGCCACGGCGGCGCCACCGCCGGGAGAGCCACGAGCGCCCTGCCCTGGCCCGGATCTAGAGGGTTGCACGAAACGTGCTGGGATCGCCGCCGACTCCGCGCTGTGCATACGGCAACCCGCAACGGCGGCAACCACATCCATCTCCCTGCATCAGGGTGCGGGGAAATGTTGGTGCACGAGGGGAGTAGGGGGTGAACCAACGTGCTGGCTATGACGGCGACGCTTGGTACCTACCTTATGACGGGCCGCCGGGGCCGGCGGCCCAGGACGATGCTGGCGCGAGTTCTGCTGGCCTTTCCCGTGCACTAAGGTAACGCCATGGCGCTCCCAACGAGGTCGCCTAAGCGGCCCAGGGGTGTGGCCCGGTTCGAGAGGACGCGGCCCAGGGCGCTACGCCCAGGGCTGCGCCCGCAGGCGATAAGCTGGCCCTGATTAGAGCGGTACTGGGTCCAGTTCGATCACGTGGGGATATGCGTCATCGGGCAACGAGACGGACTCCTGCTGTTGTGCCCAGTCCCAGGGGGCGACGTCGAGGGGCATCGGCTGTCCTGGCGTGCTCCGGCGCCGGTGATCGGTGGCGGGGGTAAAGATAGCCATCACGTTTCGGTCCTTCCCGGTCCTTCTTTTCTTCTCTGCAAGCAAGTCGGCGGGTTGCTCCGTTAGGTAGTCACCTGCGATCCCTAGCCCTGGTGCCTTCTCCACCCGCAGGCGGGCCAGCCCACCCACCGGGATGTGCCTGGGGTGGGCCTGCGCCGTCTGGCCACTCTGGACGAGGGGGCCAGGGTGGGCCGTAAAACGCCGGTGTGTGCCTGGTGGCGGGCTGGCCTGCGGATGCTCTGTGATGTCATCACCTCCTTGGTGTTCTGCGCTGGATCCGGGCTGCGTGCGGAGGGCTGCGTGAGACTGCCCGTGCCGCAGGGTGCGGGCGAGACCCTCGTCGCAGGAACCGTGCCGATGCCCGGGCCGCGGACACCGGCCACCCGAACCTGAAATGGGCACATCCGGTTACCCGGGGCGCCGGCGGTGGGCACCGCGGAATCAACGGTAACGGGGCTGCCGCGGCGCATAGGATGGCGTCGACCTCGGCGAACAGCACGATCACCGCCGCAGACAACACCTGATCGAGATCCTCCGCGGGGTGATCACAGTCCATTAGCGCCGTCGTGGCGGCTAACGGCACGGATCGATCGACGGGGAGCATCACCGGCCGTCCTATCCCGCGTCGATGACCTGGCCCGGGTCGATGGCCTGCTGCTGACGATCCCCCTGGTTGACGGTGATCTTGCGGGGTTTGGCCTTTTCAGCCACCGGGATCTGCAACCGCAGCACACCGCCGCGGTAGGAGGCTGTGATCCGCTCGGTGTCGAGGTTGTCGCCGAGTACCAGCTGGCGGCTGAACACCCCCCGGGGCCGTTCCGTGGCCAGCATGTTCCGGCTGGGATCGACCTCGGGGCGCTGCGCGCGCACGGTCACCACATTGCGCTCGACATCGAGGTCCAACGACTGCTCCTCGATGCCGGGCAGATCGAACTCGACAACCAAATCGTCGCCTTCCCGCCAGGCATCCATGGGCATCACTGCCGGACGAGCCGCGGTGCCCGACACCTGCTGGGCAAAGCGGTCTAACTCCCGGAACGGGTCACTGCGTACCAACATGATTTGCCACCTCCCACATCGTCAGAGCTGTGACTGAAGGTGATCTATGCCAGATCACATATGTTTTATATAACCCAGATAGACTCTTTGAGCAACATATGAGCCCCCAAAAAAATCTTTCCCAACCCTGTGTCGACGAACGGGAGCCCCCGATCCATGACCACACCACACCACAGCGCCAGGCCGGCCCCCGACCAGGCGGTCTATGCGATCTCCGTGGCCGCCGAGTTGACCGGAGCGCCGATTCAATCCATCCGCTTATGGGAACGACACGGTTTGCTCACCCCGCACCGCACTCCCGGGGGAACCCGCCGCTACAGCGCCAACGACCTGGCCCGCATCACCCGCATCACCGCCCTGGCCGGCGCCGGGATCAACATCACGGGGATCGGCCGCATCCTGGACCTCGAAGACACCAACACTGCCCTCCGTGCCCGCTACGGCGACGGTGGGTAGTGAGTCCAGTGCTATATCACCGCTCTGCTGGACTAAATCCCGGGGGAACGGGCTTAGGCGGCTTTCGCCTCACGTTTTTGTCGGCGCTATATAGAGGACGCACTGGCGTGATGACAACTGAAATCCCGCCGATCACCCCGGTGGGCCGGTGCGCTCAGCTGAACGCAGCGAAAGCGATGCAACGGTCCGCAGCAGACCATAACCGTCTTGCCATCCTGAGCAACATCCTTGCTACCCACCAGCGCCACCCGATGTCCACCTGGAAGGGCCCCGCCATCGGGTGATGTCCGCTGATGACCGCAGTTTGGCAAGGACTTTCTTGCGGCTTGGCCGCTGGCCGCCCATAATCATGTATTCCACCTTCGACAGCGAGCTGATGTCCAAATGCGGCGCAGTCCGCGACCAATTCGGAGAAAGGGTGTGCGACGTGCGAGCGGTCAGCCGCCGTCAGTTGGAACGATCCGCACGAACATAGCCACGACGGGCTAGCCGCCGCATTCGACGCACTTGGGCCGTGAGGGAACTATCTCTACCTCGCTCAACGCCACCGCCAAGCCAATCAGCATCCCGAGCCAGACATACGGCGCAACGATTACGCGGCTTTCGCAGATGGGAACGACTGATTATCTCTACGGGCGAGCACTCGGCCACGACAAATGTCAGGCACGTTCAACTGACGTACTGTTCAACTGACGTACTGCCTGTATAGCCGCCCCGCCCCCCATCACCCCAACCAGGAGTCTCTGTCTGAGGGGTCCAATCCGACCCAGGCCCGGCGGTCGATGGGGTGGGCGAACCGTCGTCGCAGCCACCATCGGCTCAGCCAGCCCGGGGGGTGTAATTGCTCACGATACTCACTGGTCAACCCCAACAACCGGCCCTCGCTACTGCGGGAACACACCAGAACACTGCCATACAGCAACGGCGCCGTGCCGGCGCTAAAAACGGTCGTGGTCACCAGCAATCCGGTGGCCCGCCGATTCGGGGCGCCCTGGGGGGAGGCAGCAGATGATCCGAACCAAAAATCGAGCATCCCGTCGCTGCTGGTCAAACAGTCCACCCAGCGATCACCCACGATGTCAGCCACGGCATCCATGGAGTACACGGTGAGCTCCTGTATGTCCCCCGCCGCAGTAACCAAAAGCGCCGAATACATTCCGCCAGACATCCCTCCCGACTCCTATCTCAATGTTCTTCTTTTTCCTCGAGGAGCCCCGACGCACCTCTGACAGGCGCGCCTGGCGTTCGCTGACAGCGAACGCCAGGCTCAAACCCCATGCGGGCACCGCGTTGCGGGGCCGATGACCGGCAAGGGCGGCGGCTCCGGCGCGGGTTTGCTTTCACGATTCGTGAGGTTGCGCTAACCGGGTAGGACCGGAGCGGAAGGTTTCTTCGGTGATCGGCGGCGCAGCCCGCAGGTGGATGGTGCGCAGGAGCTCGGTGTAGGCGTGGGGGTCGGCCAGCGCGGCGTCGGTGTGGGGCAGGGCCCGAAAGTCGGTGACGATCTGGCGGGCAAGTATGCGCAGTTTGATGTTGCCGTGTTGGGAAAGTTCCCGCAGGACGGCGAATGCCTGGTCGGCATCGAGGCGGTAGATCAGCATCAGCATGCCTTTGGCTTGCTCGATCGTGGCCCGATCCCGGATCACATCGCTTAGCGCGGGCGTCGGGTGTGCGGCGCTCACCCGATCGAGGTACACCCCGACGGCGTCGATCAGCTGCCCGGTGGGGTCATGTCGGACAGTGGCGGCGGCGGTGATGTGATGGACCACCCCGTCGGCGTCGATGAGCCGAAACCGTGTGCGTAACGGCTCGCTGGTGCCGCGAACCCGCCCGACAAATAGCGGTGGGCGCGCGGCGTCAGCGGGATGAAGGAGGGCGCGCAGGGCGGCAGTGGTCCCCGTCAGCGGCGGGGCAGCCTCGGCACGCTCTGGTTGCGCCGAGGCTGGTGTGCACCGCCAGATCCCGGTGGGTCCATCGAGCTGGAACCACCCCACGGTGACGTCCTGGCCCGGCGAGCTCAGCGGCGGGCAACCCAGTACCGGGGTGGGGGTAGCGGTGGGCGCACCCGGGCAACCTTCCCGGTGAGCGCCCACCCCATCACCGGTAATGTGGTCGCTCACCCCTGATCAAGGGCGTGTTGGGGGGCCGGTGAACCGATTGCGATCTTGCGCGGTTTAGCGGTTTCGGCCACCGGGATCCGCACCCGCAACACCCCACTGTGGTAGTCGGCCTCGATGTGCTCGGTATCCAGGTGCTGGCCCAGCGACAGCTGCCGGCGAAACACTCCGTGTGGGCGCTCGGCAATTACCCACTGCCCGTTCTGGTCGCTGACCTCGGGCCGCTCGGCAGTGACGGTCAGCACATCATGGTCGACCTGCACATCCAGAGCATCGGGGGCGATGCCGGGCACATCAAACTCGACCACGAAACCATCGCCGTCTCGCCAGGCATCCACTGGCAGACCGCTCGGGCGGGCCGCAGTGCCCAACACCTGTTCGGTGAACCGTCCCAGATCGCGGAACGGATCAAACATCATCCCCATCGGTGTCACCTCCATTTCTGGTTCGGTAGGTCACCGACCTACCGGACTGAACTGAACCTTGGCACCCATAAAACCTTTGCTGGATGAGATATATTTCCTAATCCGTGCGGAGCCTCGACCCCTGTGCGCCCGGCCGCTTCCGGCTTGCTCGAATCGAGTGCTCAGCGTCTCAAAGCCACTACGCCGCAGGCTGGCGAACCAGGAAATATAATTCCGATATAGATGGTTTTCTGTGCCAGAAGTAAGCGATTACCTACAGAACATGTCATGGAACACTCCCGGCCCGCCGCCGGGCCGAGCACCCGAGGAGGTGACACGTGAGCACCGCTGGCTATGACCACCCCGACCCGCGCCGAGCCGCAGATCGCATGCTCGACACCGCCGAAGGGGTCCTCGTCGCGCTGCGGCGCTTCCGTCTCAACGACGCCTTCCGCGACCTGATGACCACCGCGCGCCACCACAACGTCAACCCCCTCAGCCTGGCCGACGCACTGGTCGCCCTCGCCGAAAACCACGGCGTCAACGCTCTCGACACCAACGTCGTGGCCATCGCCCGTCACACCTGGGGCCCCCTACTCGACCAGCCCCGCAACCACCCCACACCCCAAGACGATGACCACCCCTGATCCACCCCCCACCAGCAGCAACGGCCCTCAGTCGACGCCACCAGACCACCCCGACCGCGACACCCCGCATACCGTCGTAGCCCTGCTGCGCCAGCTGGGCCTCACCCACGCCTCGGCCCAACACCAAATCGACGTACTGCGCGTCTGGCTCGCCCGCAATCCCCCCAGTCCCGCCCTGCGGATGAGCCTCCACGCCAATGGCTACGGCCTCCTCCTGCGCCAGCGGCAATAGGTGGGACTGTGGATCTAACGGTGTTTCCGGCACTGACACGCTGAGTGATGCTCGGCGAGAAAGGTGCCGTGATGACGACACTGGACGATGTGGCGAAGAAGAAGGCGGCTGAGCAGTCCGAAGGCCAGAAGGCTGCGGTCGAACTGGTCCGATTGGCCCAGGAGCAGGGCTTGTCGCTGACCGGGCCCGACGGGCTGCTCAAGCAGTTGACCAAGACGGTCCTCGAGACCGCGCTCAATGAGGAGATGACCGAGCACCTCGGCTATGAGAAACACGACCCGCCCGAGACGGGGTCGGGCAACATCCGCAACGGCACCCGCACCAAGACGGTGCTGACCGACACCACCGGCCCGGTCGAACTTGACGTGCCGCGCGATCGGGCATCGACCTTCGAGCCTCAGATCGTCAAGAAACGCCAACGTCGCCTGAACGGCGTGGACGAGGTCGTGCTGTCGCTGTACGCGAAGGGCTTGACCACCGGTGAGATCTCGGCGCACTTCGCCGAGATCTACGGGGCGTCGGTATCCAAAGAGACGATCAGCCGCATCACCGACAAGGTGCTTGAGGAGATGAACGACTGGTCGGTGCGACCGCTGGATGAAACCTACGCCGCGATCTTCATCGACGCGATCGTGGTCAAGGTCCGCGACGGCCAAGTCGCCAACCGGCCGTTCTACGCTGCCATCGGGGTCACCCTGGCCGGGGAACGCGACATCCTCGGCTTGTGGGCCGGCACCGGCGGGGAGGGCGCCAAGTTCTGGATGAGCGTGCTCACCGACCTACGCAACCGCGGCATCAAGGACACCTTCTTCGTCGTCTGCGACGGGCTCAAGGGACTGCCCGAGGTGGTGGGCAATGTGTGGCCGCAGGCGATCGTGCAGACGTGCATCATTCATCTGCTGCGCAACACTTTTCGGCTCACGTCCCGCAAGTACTGGGACGAGATCAAGGGCGACGTCAAGCCGATCTACACTGCGGTCAACGCGACCGCGGCTCGGGCGGCGTTCGACGAGCTGGCCGAGAAATGGGGGCAGCGCTACCCGGCAGTGATCCGGCTCTGGGACAACGCCTGGGCGGAGTTCATTCCGTTCCTGGACTACGACGTGGAGATCCGGCGAGTGATCTGCTCGACGAACGCGATCGAGTCGCTCAACGCCCGCTACCGCCGCGCGATCAAGGCCCGCGGACACTTCCCCTCCGAGCAGGCGGCGCTCAAGTGCCTGTATCTGGTGACCCGATCACTGGACCCGACCGGTGTCGGCAGGGCACGATGGACGATGCGGTGGAAACCTGCCCTCAATGCGTTCGCGATCACCTTCGCCGACCGATTCCCGGCAGCCGAAACCTACTGATGAAAAACGCCGGAAACACCGTTAGCGAGATAGACCCCAATAGGTGGGCGTGCTAACTCGCGCCCACAGTTGGGGAGTTAAGGCATGGCAGTGCACTGAGAATTTCCGGAGAACACCGGTAACGAGATAAGCCCCTGTTTAGAGGCTGAGGTCATAGCCGGAATCTTGTTCGCGGTGTTGGCTGCGGTCCAGGTCGAGGTGCCGGTCAAGTGCCTGATCTTGTTGTGCGCGTTGGGTTTTCTGGTAGGTACTGCGGCGTCGGGTGACCGCCTGGTGGTGTTCGGCGACCAGGGAAGCGACCTGCTCGGGCAGGTATTGGGTAGGGGTGTCGGCGGCGATCTGGTGCGCGGTGTGGGCGGGTTCGTCGCGGCCGATGATCTGCCGTAGCGCGTGGGCGGCCTGGGTGGTGGTGCCGCGCTGGACGAGGTGCACCCCCTCACCGGGGGCGCTGTGTTGATGGTCAGCTTCGGTGGGGTCGCGGTGGTAGAGGTAGGCGCGGTTGGATGCCCGGCCACGGGTAAGGGCGACGTAGGCCAGGTTGCGGCTGGCAGTGTCAGCGAGCACGGTATGGGTGGTGTCGGCGGTGACGCCCTGGGCGGCGTGCACGGTGACCGCGTGCCCGAGCTGCACCTGCTCGCGCAGGTAATCGCGGTCGAAGACGGCCCACGCGCCGTCGCTGATGCGGCGGGCGGCGATGCGAGGGTGCTCGCGGTTGTCGTCGACTTTGACCACGCGCCAGCGTTGCCCGTTGCGCACCGGCGCCTCAGCCAGGATTTGGGTGCGGTTGTCGGCTTGGTAGACGGTGATGGTCGGGTCGTTACGCCGGCTGATGACCACATCCCCGGTGGTGATGTGGTGCCCGCGGGCTGCGGTCACCGTGGTGGTGTCGCGCCCTGCGGCGGTGCGCTCGGTGACGGTCTGATCGTGGACACGACGATTCAACGCATCACACATCTCCACCGTGTCGGCCAGCAGCAGGGCGTCTTTACCGGCCGCGAGATCGGTCTGGTGGGCGGCCAGCGCGTCGGCGGCCATGGTGACCTGATCCCCCGTGTGGAGTCGGTCGTGGTTGCGGTACCAGTTGATCGCGCGGCGCACCGGCGCCGGCCCGCCCTCCCGCAGCGCTAGCGACGCCGCGCGTTCGGCCGGATCGTGCTGGCGCCACACCTCCGTCAGGCGCTGCGCCCAGGGCAACTCGTCACACAGTTGGGCGAACATTCCCCCCCGGGCTTGGACAGGCTCGAGCTGATGAGCATCGCCGACCAGGACGGTTTTGGTTCCCGCCGTCGTGGTGGCTGACAGGAGTTGGCGCCAGTGGTCGGTGCCGACCATGCCGGCTTCATCAACCACGACCACATCAAAGGGACCCAACTGCAGCCGGCCATCGGCGAGGCGGGCCAGGGCGCTGTGCATGGTGTAGCCCTCGCTGGCCGCCCCTTCGGCGACGGCGACGTCGACGGCTTTTCCGGTGGGGGCGATCACGATCATCCGCGCTTTATGGCGTTTTTCGATGATGGTGCGCAACGCGCGCATGGAGGTGGTCTTCCCCGCCCCGGCCGGCGCGCTCAACGGCACCACCAACTGCGGGGTGGAGGCGATCGCGGTCACCACCTGATGCTGCTGATCCGACACGCCCAGCGCGGCTGCGGTGTGCTCGGGGTGCACCCACGCCATCGCCCGCACCGCGTGAGCGTCGACGAGGTCGAACACGCGGCGCTCCTCCGCCAAAATCAGGTCAACCGTATAGCGCTGCGAGCCTTCACGTTGATGCGCCAACCGCGGCGCGGTCAACCGCATCCCCACCGCGTCCACCGCGGCCTCGATGAGCTGGCGCGGCATCCCCGCGCCAGCTCCGCCACCGCTGGCGGGGTCGGCGTCGTCGACGAGTAGCGGCAGTTGGGCGCCGATGATTTCGACCAGATCCGCCCGCGTCAACGCCGCCTTATCCCCCCGGGCCGCCATTGCCGCCACCGCCCGCCGATCCACCACCACACCGCCACGACGCGACACGCGTGCCGCGGCGGTGCGCGCGGCTTCCTCGCGCGCGGCGCGGGCCTCACGCTGCGCCGCACGCGACAGCACCAGACCACGCGTGTCGGCGCGCCATCCCGCACGCAGTTCAGCCCAGGACATCGACTCGGGTTTACGCGGCCGGGTGGCCTTCTGCGCGACCGCCAACTGCCCCTGCGACAACCCCGCACCCCCCTCAACGAGGGTCAGATTTGAGGCCGCCCACTGCCGCAATTGCGTCGACCGTTGTGACCATGCGGCGATATTTTTCGGGTCGATTCCGGCGACCTCCGCCATCCCCGTGGAGGGGTCGATCGGCCCCCACTCGATACCGGTCAGCCGATGCAGTTCATAGCGCAGGGTGGCCTGATAAATGATCCCCGCCGCCCGGGCTTCATGGAACAAACTGGTGCCGTCAATCGACACCAGCCGGCCATCAGCGCGGGCTTGGCGGTTGGGCACCAACACGTGGGTGTGCAGGTGCGGATCACCCGCCCGTGAGGTCTCATGCTGGTAGGCCGCCGCCACCAAACCGGGCAGTTTGTGGAGGTCCTTTAGCCCGGTGACGGGGTTGTGCATCCGGGTGTAGCCGGCATGGTCGGCCAGGTATTCGAGAGCCTCGGCGAGCGCCGTCTGGTGCGCCGCGGACACTGCTTTGTCGATCACGTCATCCCCGAACGCGCGCACCAACGACACGGACTTCGGAGCGCAAAACGTCAAATCAAACCCGTGCACACCCGTCGTGCCGTGCGCACGTCCACACTCCCCACTGGGGGCCACACCCTCATCCAGCCAGCGCGCCACCACCTCCGGATCAGCATCCCCACCGCCGCGTTCACTGCCACTCAACCCGACCAAATCCGCCGCCGCACGAGCATCCCCCGCGCACGCCCACACCGGGGTGCGAGTGTCGCGTTCGGCGTAATACTCCGCCAACCCACCATTAGCCCGCTGACGGTCTTTCACCGCATCACCCACCGCCCGCGCGGTGTCGTTGTAATAGTTCACCGACCACAACGACAACTTCGCCACCGTCAACAACCCGCACCACCCCCCTCAGACCTCGCCGGGGCCGCCCGCCGCAACGGCTAGGGCGACGCTACGACGGACGGCACCACCAGCCTCGCCCAACGGGTCTATCTCGCTAACGGTGTTTCCGGCGTTTTTCATCAGTAGGTTTCGGCTGCCGGGAATCGGTCGGCGAAGGTGATCGCGAACGCATTGAGGGCAGGTTTCCACCGCATCGTCCATCGTGCCCTGCCGACACCGGTCGGGTCCAGTGATCGGGTCACCAGATACAGGCACTTGAGCGCCGCCTGCTCGGAGGGGAAGTGTCCGCGGGCCTTGATCGCGCGGCGGTAGCGGGCGTTGAGCGACTCGATCGCGTTCGTCGAGCAGATCACTCGCCGGATCTCCACGTCGTAGTCCAGGAACGGAATGAACTCCGCCCAGGCGTTGTCCCAGAGCCGGATCACTGCCGGGTAGCGCTGCCCCCATTTCTCGGCCAGCTCGTCGAACGCCGCCCGAGCCGCGGTCGCGTTGACCGCAGTGTAGATCGGCTTGACGTCGCCCTTGATCTCGTCCCAGTACTTGCGGGACGTGAGCCGAAAAGTGTTGCGCAGCAGATGAATGATGCACGTCTGCACGATCGCCTGCGGCCACACATTGCCCACCACCTCGGGCAGTCCCTTGAGCCCGTCGCAGACGACGAAGAAGGTGTCCTTGATGCCGCGGTTGCGTAGGTCGGTGAGCACGCTCATCCAGAACTTGGCGCCCTCCCCGCCGGTGCCGGCCCACAAGCCGAGGATGTCGCGTTCCCCGGCCAGGGTGACCCCGATGGCAGCGTAGAACGGCCGGTTGGCGACTTGGCCGTCGCGGACCTTGACCACGATCGCGTCGATGAAGATCGCGGCGTAGGTTTCATCCAGCGGTCGCACCGACCAGTCGTTCATCTCCTCAAGCACCTTGTCGGTGATGCGGCTGATCGTCTCTTTGGATACCGACGCCCCGTAGATCTCGGCGAAGTGCGCCGAGATCTCACCGGTGGTCAAGCCCTTCGCGTACAGCGACAGCACGACCTCGTCCACGCCGTTCAGGCGACGTTGGCGTTTCTTGACGATCTGAGGCTCGAAGGTCGATGCCCGATCGCGCGGCACGTCAAGTTCGACCGGGCCGGTGGTGTCGGTCAGCACCGTCTTGGTGCGGGTGCCGTTGCGGATGTTGCCCGACCCCGTCTCGGGCGGGTCGTGTTTCTCATAGCCGAGGTGCTCGGTCATCTCCTCATTGAGCGCGGTCTCGAGGACCGTCTTGGTCAACTGCTTGAGCAGCCCGTCGGGCCCGGTCAGCGACAAGCCCTGCTCCTGGGCCAATCGGACCAGTTCGACCGCAGCCTTCTGGCCTTCGGACTGCTCAGCCGCCTTCTTCTTCGCCACATCGTCCAGTGTCGTCATCACGGCACCTTTCTCGCCGAGCATCACTCAGCGTGTCAGTGCCGGAAACACCGTTAGATCCACAGTCCCCGCCCAACTTGTGCAAATGTGCCAGACATCCTACTAGGCGATTGGAGTAGGTATTCTGGTGGCAGTGAACCCCCGGGGGGTGGCGAGTAAGTGATTTGATGGGTGGCGGCGCATGGGGCGGTGGAGATCGGTAGAAGCAGCGGTGTTGGACGAGCTGTTATGTCTGCTGGAGGAGCGTGAGGACACCGTCGGCCTCGACGCGTTGATGAGCTATCTCGTGGACGGCGTCAGCGTTCCCGCCTACCGACCACCGGGCCAGTTGTGGGACATCGCCACCGTCGGGCCGGAGGCACCGCCCACTGTCCTCTGAGGTGTCGAGAGACGTCTCCGGAACGTCCCACGGTGGGTGGGCAGGACGAGCGCGCAGTATGCGGCGGATCTCGTGCTGGGCGGCGGCGATGCGTGCGTGTTGGGCGGCGGTCAACGGCACCGGGTGCGGCGTCTTCTGGTCGATGCGGTCGGCGGCGCAGCCGCCGACCTTTGTCGGGGGCTGCGCGGTGGTCCAGGTGAGTCGTCGGAGTCGGCTGGACAGGAACGCGCCGGGGTTGGTGATGTGGTCGGGCCAGGTCGCGCCGCGGGCGCGCATGTCGGCGTTCAGCGCGTCGGTGATGTCCTGTGCTGTCCATACCAGCGGGTCGATACCGGCTGCGGTGAGCGCATCGCAGATGGTGCCGATGTGGACGCGGTCGAGGCCGTGGGCCGCAGCGACGAGGGCCGCGGCGAGGCGTTGGGTGGCCAGTGGTCGCGGTGTGGTCCGCCGGGGCGGGCACACTGCACGGGTTTTGAATCCCTTTCGTGAATCTTCATGAGCGGGCGCGCTGGCGCGCCCGCTTGGTGAGTTTCTCCCTACGGGAGTTAAAAGACTAAGACCGCCTGACGGCGGTAGGTGGAAATCCTGCACAGGGTCATGCACAGGACGAGGCGATGCCGGGCGGGCTTCGCGGCGCGGCACCAGGTGGTACACCGAGGGTCTACGGCCGACGCTGGGGGTGCCCGGTGAGCCGTGTCCGCGTTGGGCCTCCACGGCCCATTGGGAGGCCCGTAGGACCCGCCAGGCGGCCGTAATGGTGCGTACGTCACAGCCCACCCGGGCGGCGATGGTGGCACGGGTTACGGCGACGTGGCGGCCGGTGGCGTGATCGGCGTGCTCGGCCATCACCCCGGCGATCGACAACAGCGTCGTCGCGGTGATCGACACCCGCTGCTCCGTGCACAGCTGGCCCAGGGCCGGCGACTGCGCCCAACGCTGGAGCCCGTCGAGCCAACTGCTGCGGCTGGTCCACATCGGCGCCCGCGGCCCACACGCGCCGGCGCGCTCGACCCAGCCGCGGCGGCGCTCATTGTTCAGCGCTCGGGCGACGTGCGGTGTGGGCGCGATAGCGGCGCCCAGCGGCGCCGGCCACGCACTGCTCACCCGAGCTGATCGGGCGGTGAGGAAGTCACGATTTGCGCACTGATTGCGCGCCATTTCTGGAACGTCAGACAGGCGTGCGCTACCGTGAGAGCTGTCGGTCAAGACAGTCCCTTCGGGGAAATGGGTACGGAAGACCCGGAACCGAGTTCGCAGCTCGGTTTGAACCTCCAGACGTGGCCCCGCCTAAGGCGGGGCCTTCGTCATTCAGCGGGGGTTCCGCACACCAGCTATTCAGATGTCACGTTTGGCCTTACGGCTAAGTCCAGCCAGCAGCCGCGGCGCATACCGGTCACATCGCCAGCGGCAGCTCCTCCCTTGACTTGTGAAGTGCAAGGACAAGCTCGGGATGGCCGACGTGCTCGGCTAGCAGGTCTGCGACGTACTGCCCCATCGGGATACCGAGCTCGGCCGCCCTCTGTTTGACGATGTCGTAGACCACCCGAGGGGGGCGCGTCATGATCTGGGCGCGGTCACCTTTATGCGGTTGAGCCATGAGCAGGACTCTGCCAGCCGGAACAAGCTGTAACTGATAGCGACACGCGGTTTGTGTGGACCTGTGTGACGCGTGTGGTTCACGCGGCCGGGTGGCCTCTCCCCTGCTGTGCGCCCGTCATCGCGGTCATGGTCGTCTGGTGAGAATCGCGATGGCGGCTTGAATGACGACGCCCAGGATGGCGCCGATGACGCGTCCGGTATCTCCGATGGTGAGCTTGGATTCCGGGTTGCGGGCGTGGATGCGATCAGCGAGGACGCAGACCGTCACGACGGTAGCCACGACTCCGAGGATGGCGACGATCCACACGGCCAGGTCAGTTCCGCTCATAGTTGATGCTCTTTCTCTGGTTGGTCGGGAAAGCGGCTCCCGGAGCGGGGCGTGAGAGCTCCGCTCTTTTCTTCTGGGCGGAACTGGGCTGTTTTCCACGGCACTGCCGCACCTTTCTCGTCGTGGCAACTCGGTCATTGGTGAAGTACCGGGGCGAGAGCTGTTTTCCGTCGTGCGGTGCGGCAGGTAGTTCTCTGGCACTCATCGGGAGGTATATGCCGGTGGGGTGCAGCGGCGGGGTCGCGAGGTACGGGCCATGAAAGAAGGGGTGCTTGGGGGTGTAGCTTTCACGCCCTCTAATGACCTGCTGGAGGCCGATTTGCCGACAAGACGGGTGGTGACAATTTGGTAACGACTCGCAGAAATACCGGGTCTACGTCGATAGACGTAACGACGTAATAGCGTGTTGACGTATATGCGTCATTGCGCTGTGACGTAAGGTTTGGCCATGCCTACGGTTTCTTTGGTCCACACCAAGGGCGGCGTTGCGAAGACGACGTCGGCGGTGTATCTCGCGACTGCTGCCCATCGCCGCGGTCGCGATGTCGTACTTGTTGATGCCGACCCGCAGGGCTCGGCGCTGGAATGGGCGGCGGCCGCCCAGGATGACCCCTTGCCGTTTCCGGTGGTGCCGGCACGCCGACCCCTGGACGTCAGTGGCCGCCAGGAGTTGACGATCGTGGACACTCCCCCGGGTACGGCGCAGGTTATTCAGGAAGCGATCGAGCTGGCCGATTTGGTCGTGGTGCCCACGGGGGCTTCACCGCTGGATGTCCGCCGGGTATGGCCGACTTTGGAGATCACCGCACACCGCCCCACGGCGGTGCTGCTGACCGGCGTCGATCTACGAACCCGACTAGCCGACGAGGTGAAGACCCTGCTGGAGGACGAGGGCGTGCCGGTGATCGAAACGCGGATTGTCCGCCGTGAGGGCATCCGCCGGGCGTTCGGGTCTACACCGAATCACCTGTACGGCTACGACGACGTGTTCGACGAGCTGATGGGGGCATTGGTTCATGTCTGACTTGACTTCGAAGATGGCCGCACGAGTGAAGACAGAACCCGCCAAGCGGGCGGCTGAGGCGTTCCGCTCCCCCACTGACGATATGCAGCGCGCCACCGTTTATCTGCCACGCGCGACGGTGCGCGGACTGAAGCAGGCTGCACTGGACCGGGACACGAGCATGAGCAAAATCCTCACCGACCTGGCCGATCGGTGGTTAGCCCAGAACGCAAAGACGTAAGAACGTAAATGCGTCATTACGTCCTTACGTTAACAACTTCATGCCCCCAGCCGGGATCGTCCTGGCGGGCGATTGCGTGCCCGCCAGTTAGCGTCTGTTTCTATGCGAGTGGGTGTGTACATCGATGGTTTCAACCTGTACTACGGCGGCAAGTTCATCTGCGGATCTGGCACGGCCGGCTGGCGATGGCTTGACCTGCGCGCCTTGGCGACGCGGCTGATGGCCAACCAATCGGCTTGGAGCGGTGCGACCGTTGAACGCATCGTGTACTGCACTGCGCGTATCTCAGGAGCTGACAACCGCGTCGGCAGTCGAGAACAGGACGCCTACCTCGCCGCTTTGACCCGCGCCGCTGTCGTGGATCACATCGAAGAGGGCAACTACGTCAACCGCGTCACCTCCGCGCCCCTGGCCACCAAAGACCGACGCGGGCGTCCGGTTCTCACCACCCCAGCTTGGCCGGTAACCATTAAAGATGGTGCCGGGCAGAATGCCCCCGACGCGCGGTTCTTCGTTTCTGTTGCCCGGCGCGAGGAGAAGGGCTCCGATGTAAATGTGGCCGCCCACCTGCTGCTGGACATCCTCGAAAACCGCATCGACGCCGCGCTGGTGATCAGCAACGACAGCGACCTGAAATTTCCTGTCCAGGCCGCACGTGACCGCGTCCCGGTCGGCACCATCAACCCGACCAAAAACCAGACCGCAGGAAAGCTGCGGGGGCGACCGTCGGACGGGGTAGGCAACCACTGGTGGTACCAGCTGGTCGCCGCAGATTTCCAGTCCTGCCAACTCCCGGACCCCGCTGGCGGGGTGTCTAAGCCGCCGCCCTGGTGACCTGCCCGACAGGGGAGGGGAATTGCGTGGACGCAACGCGCGTTGCATAATTGCGGAATACCACCCGTCCCCGGCAGGGGACGGGTTTTTTCTTGCCCAACGTAAGGACGTAATGACGTATATGCGTCGTTACGTCCTTACGTCATGATTGCGTATTGAAGCGCTTTTCCCAGGCTGGGTAGCTGCCGAGGCTACGAAGAAGGGGAGCGGTGAGTGCTGCCACGACCTGGTCGGGGTTTTCGTCGAGGTCGGCTAGTGAGGCTTCGGTTGCTCTCTCGTAGATGTTTTCTGTGTAGACGGGTCCTTTGTCGCCGAAGTTCTGGTCGGCGATGATCCATGACGTCGAGTCGCGTAGGCCATTCATGGAGAGGGCGAACCGCCAACTTCCGGTGTAGCCCCAGCGGTGCGACACTGCAGCGGCCAGGCGGGCAAGCAAGCTGACGTGCCCGATGATCAGTCTTTCGAAGACCAGCGTGAGGTCGGGTGGGGGAGGGGACACGTTGCTGAATGAGCGGGTGGTCACGGCGCGCTCCGATGCCAACACGAGTCGGCCGGACTCATAGAGCACGATCTCGGCGGCGGAGTCCTTGCCGGCGAAGCGTTGCCCGTCGTACATGCCGGTGGTCAACGCGAGGCCAGACGAGCATGTCTTCTCGCGCGCCGACCGGGTCGGCCAGCACGACGAGCAGAGGAGCAGCGTCACCAACGAGTTCGGTACGGATCGAGCGGGCTTCAGCTCGTAGATCGCGGCGGTCCGCCAGGCGCCGGTCTAGGAGGCGTACGACCTCGGGGTTGGGCACCCCCATCGGGGCCAGGCAACCCCTCACCGTCGTCGGCCGTCTCGTCCGTGCTCGTCGTGATTGCCACCCGGTGTGGTCCTCCTCGTGCAAGCGGTCCATACCAAGACTCATATGCAGCGCAACTCGGTAATTCCCCAACACCCTAATGTGATTTAGATCACGCATTTGACCTGGGGAAACGTGCCTGCGGCCTGCATAAGAGCTTACAGAAACAACCGATTCGCGAACCCCTTTAGGAGGTGTCATGATCACCCTGATCGCGCTCACGGTGACGATGTTCTTCATCGCGGCCACCGCCGTCACCATCGCGCTGCGCTGGCCAGCCACCATCACCTGGGTCCACGTCACCGTGGCCGTGGTCGCTCCCATCGCCGCCGAAACGATCAACCTGTTCGTCCGCTGAACTGGCCAAACAGACGGCATAATTGCGCAATACCACCCGTCCCCGGCAGGGGCGGGTTTTTCTTTGCCTTCATGGGCCGCCCCAGCTCACCGCGGCCTGTGGCGTCGTGACGTAATCACGTACTTACGTTATTACGTCACGACGCACCACTTCATCCAACCTGGGATGCAACGACAGATCAGAAGGTTAGGGGTCGGGCCGTGTCCCGATAACGAAGGTTTTCGGGACGCCGAAGAGCCACCGTCCCGCCTTAGCCTTGGACCATCCTCAGACTGTCAATCGGACGGTTCCTGGTCGCGTGATCTTTCGTGGCACGCCCCATGCTGCCTCTAGAGCCGTACGCGACCTCTCTCAACGCGTCCCTCAAGTCAAGAATGGTCCTGAACAAAGGGCCGCAACCGTGGTCACAAGACACCCGATGAATAAAGGTGAGCTGTCTCGGTCGAGAACACGCTTAGCGGCCCCGTCGGCCCCACAGGATCAGCAGTGTCACCGTCGCGATCACCGCGATCGTCACTAGCAGGATCGTGGAGCCGATGATCACCGCGTGGTGGCTGTACTGCGGTAGCGGGGTCGATGCCACGGCCAGCGAGCCACCGAGTGCGGTGCTCACATCCGCCGGTCCCTGCACCGGCGCGCGGTGCGGCGCATGGTCATCCGCCGCCGAGTTGGACGGCTTTGACGATGAGCAGGATCGCGCCGACGACCAGGTAGCCGCGTAGGGCGAGCATGCCGAGTTTGGTTCCGGCCGACCAGGTGACGGGTTCCAGCAAGGCCAGGGGCGGCATGCGCCACGACATCTTCTCAGGCCCGTCGATCACGGTCACTGGGGCCGGGGCCCTGGGGTTTCGGCGTTGCAACCACTTCAGCACCCCGACCGCGAGGATGGCCAGGATGACGATGCCTGCGGCGAGGTACGCGGTGACGGTCACGACGTCCAAGTCGGGAAATAGGGTGGTGGCCATCAGGATCCCCGACAGCAACAGCAGCACCGCGACGATGAACACCGCGACGACGTTGAGCCAGCGCCGGTTCACCCACGGGCCCAACACCTCCCGGTCGTTGCACAACAACAGCAGGAACACACTCGCACTCGGCAGCAGCAGACCCGCCAGTGCCTGCACCGCAGTGGTGATCAGACCCAACGGCGCACCCGGATCAGCACGATCCCAGCGGCGGCGGCGACCATCGCGATGTAGGAGACGTAGAACGGTTTGGCGTCGGCAAACCCGCGGTGCAGGGAGTGTTTCAGGCCGAACACGTCGCCGAAGGCGTAGCTGGTGGCCAAGGTCACCGCTGCCGCACCCACGATGGAGGCATCCAGCAGCACGATCGCGAAGACCGGACCCAGCACACTGCTATGCGCCGACAGCAGACGGGCGATGTCTCCGGCGTCGCCGAAGTTGCCCTCACTGCCGGTGGAGCGGGCCGCCCAGTCCGCGGTCATCACCAACGCAGCCGCACCGATGACCACCACGAACGCGCCTATGGTGGTGTCGGCGCGCTCGTAACTGATGAAGCGCGGGTGATGCGCTTGTCGACGATGTTGGACTGCTGAAAGAACAGCTGCCACGGCGCAACGGTGGTGCCCACGATCGCAATGATCAGCAGCACCGCATCCGAGCTGAGCCCACCCTTGATGCCCGGCACGACGAAGGCCTGTGCGGCCGCCCCCACTGGGGGTGCGACAGCAGCAGCATCGGGATCTGCAGCAGGGTGATCGCGATGAACACGAACATGGCGCGTTCCCAGCGACGGAAACTGCCCGAGGCCATGATCGCCACCAACGCCACCGCGGCCGTCGGGACGACGATGTACTTCGAGACACCGAAATAGGCGGCGGCCAACGAGACGCCGATGAACTCGGTGACGATGGTCAGGAAGTTCAGCAGGAACAGATCCCCCACGGAGAACCAGCCCCACCCGCGGCCGAAGCGTTCGTTGATCAGCCGGGCATGGCCCACCCCGGTGACCGCTCCGAGGCGGACCACCATCTCCTGGTTGACGATCAGCACCGGGATCAGCAACAGCAGCACCCAGAGAAGGCTGTAGCCGTAGTTTTGGCCGGCCTGGGCGTAGGTGGCGACACCGCCGGCGTCGTTGTCGCCGACCATCACGATGATCCCGGGCCCGAGGATCGCCAACAGTGTCAGCAGCCGGGTCTTGAGCGTGCGGCCCTGATCGCTGTCGCCGACGCTGACCCGGCCGAACGCGCCTTCGATGTCACCGAGATGGGCGCTGTCCAACACCGCCGACGCCTGAGGCGCTGCAGGGGCTGGAGTCGGCTCGGGTCCCGGCGCGCTGGTGGACGCGGCCTGTGGGGTGACATCAGCAGCGGGAGCCTGATCCGGTGCCGTGGGGTCGGTGGTGCCTACCGGCGGGTGGGAGTCAGCCATGACCGGCCCGTCCTGGGCACCGACGACGTCGCGGATCGGGCGCGGCGCGGGTTCGCGGCGCCGCCAGTCCTCGGGGATGGTGGCCTCCAGGACGTCATCGAAGGTCACCACACCGACCACCCGGTCGCCCTCGTCGACGACGGGGATGGCGACCAGGTTGTAGTCGGCCATCAGCAGGGCGACGTCGGTCAGGTCGGCTTCCGGGGTGACTCGGATCGGGTCGACGTCGAGCAGCTCGGTGATCGGGGTGTGGGGGTCGGATTGCAGCAGCCGGATCACCGAGACCACCCCGACCAGTTCGCCGGCCTCGTTGACCCCGTGCATCTTGAGCAACGCCTCGGGTTGCATCGCCCGGGCGGCAGCGATGATCGAAAGAGCTTGCGCGGCAGTGGCATCCGTCGAACACGACGCCACGTCGACGCTCATCAACCCGCCCGCGGTCGAGGGGTTGAACCCCATCAGCGTGATGACCTTGGTGCGCTGCCCCGCCGGCAGCAGCTCCAGCACCCGGCGACGGCGGGACTGGCGCAGATCGGCGATCGCGTCCGCCGCGTCGTCGGCCCGCATCCGGGCCAATACCCCGGCGACCTCGGTATCAGTCATGTCGCCCAGGATCTTGGTGGCCTTGTCGGGGTCGAGTTCCTCGAAGACGTCGGCCTCCAACTCCGGGTCGGAGTGGAGGCGGTCGAGGATTTCTCCACCCTCGTCTTTGTCGGCGTCCTCCAGCAGGTCCGCGATCTGGGCCGGCTTCAGCTTCGACATCCGCCCGCCCGCGCGCTCCAACACGCTCGCCGTGTGCCCGATGAGCGGTTCGAAGGACTTCCAGTCCCGGCTGGCATGCCCCCCACCGGATTTGATCAACCCGAACAGCCGCGCCGGCCGGCGGGTATCCAGCCGTGCCAGCACCCAGCCCGCCCCGGTGTCCTCGAGCTCGATGTCGTAGGCATGCACCAACTCCGCGGCCGCGACGTCGATGAGCCGGTGATCGAGGACGTCGGTGCGCAACAGAACCTCGCCGTCACGGCGTTCGAACTCGCGCAGATCCACCTTGTTCTTCGACAGATCGACGTGTTCCTGGGTCAGGTCGGTGATCTGCCCGGACGACACGTACACCCGACGGCCGCCGATCCCTACCACCAGGCCGGTGACCGGCGGATACCCCTCGGCACCGCGCAGGCTGACGATGACGTCCTCGACCCGGCCCACCGCGTCACCGGCCTTCGCGACGACCGGACGACCCAGGAGATCGGACAGATGGATCACCGGCCGTGACGCCGTGGCGCTCCACCATCAGGCGGGACTTCATGCATAGTGACTCTTCCTTCTCGATGAGACGATCGCGGCCGTGCCGAATGTCGCGGTTCCATATGCGCACGACCACGTGAACACTGGCGACACCGATCTCGACCACCGTCGGTAGACACCCAAACCTGGGACATGTGGATGGATCGTCCACAGAGGTCGTTAGTCACCGGGCCCTCGATCACGACCCTTACGCCGGGCCGCGTACCGAGGGCTGTAGCCAGTGCGAGATCCCGTAGGGTCGCGCATCTGGCTACCACGTAGACGGCAAGGAGAAGTGCTGGCCCGATCACGCTGGCCAGTAACCCCAACCCGGCGAGGTGCCCGATCAGCGCGATCAGGCCAATGACGATGTTCGCCAGCGCGGCGACCTCCATGATCAGCACGGCGATCACGACCCGGCGCCGCCGCCTCACGTCGTCAACGGTGGTCTGGCGCTGCTGATCGAGGTCAGTTTCATCGGCGACTTCCGCGCGAAGCAACTCAAGCAGGGCGACCGGGACGTCGGTCGCCACGCTGACATCCCCGACGTCGTCGCCGCGGCGCAGCATCAGCGCCGCCAACCCGGACCCGCACGCTGGCGTGGCGATCGTCATCGGCCTCCGGCAGTGGGGCCGTTGATCGCTTGGGAGTCATTCCCAGGTCACCGAGGAACGCCGGGTTCGATCCGGCGGACGCCGCCCGCGGGGGAGTGCGCCGCGTGCGGGACCGTCGTTTCTTGGGCATGTCCTCAGTATGACCAGGTCGGACGGGTCGCAACATCGAGCCATTCCTGTCAATCTCCTGTCGCCACAGGTGCCTATCGGCGGGTACACCTGCTAGACGCGCGGCGGGCCGCCACCCACATCGTCCGGAGGTCCTGGGTTGGGAATTTGGACGGGTAGGGGTGTCGGCCATGTCGGCCATCACCTCGAC
>NZ_JALN02000006.1 GCF_000559085.1 Mycolicibacterium aromaticivorans JS19b1 = JCM 16368
CCCGCCCCTTCGCTCGCTCCCCCTGCTACAGAATCCACGGATCAGCTCCCGTACGCCCTACACAGATCCCACACCTTCTGATCCGCATCATTGGCTGCCGCGGCGGTCCAAGTAGTGGCTGGTTGGATCGCACCACGGGGCGGCTCGTTTGTGAGCTTGGACGCCTGGTCTCGGGCAAGCTTGAGACTATCTGTCAGTGCACCGCGAATTGCGCTGGTCGGCCAACGGGTTATCGCTTAATGCTTGAGTGATGTACGCCAGACTTGGGATGACGTCTGCATCACTGTTTTGCGGGGACGGCATTGCGTGATACCCCGCTGCGAAGCGCGTGCAGAGGTCGACCGTGGCGGCGTGCACCTGCTCGGCTGTCGGTGCCGGGGGGTTCGGCAACAGATGGAGGCGCGGCCGTGGTAGTACCTGCCATGTGATTGCCGATCAGACCCCCCACGATGCCCGCAGTGAGCGCGACCGCGGCACCTCCGATCAATGCCGCGATCAGGCCGCCCCTGCGCTTGCGAGGCGCCAGCGCTGAATAGAACTGCGGCATCTGCGGGGGCATGGCACCAGAGCCGCCCGGGTAGGTGGCCACGGGAGGCTGGTGGGTGTACTGGTCGCCCATATGGTTAGACCGCGATTGCGCGTCCACACCTACCCCCTATTGCCTCATCCATTGTTCACTAGTTGCGTTAAATTGCCTGATTTGTTCACGTGTTGCGTTGTATTGCCAATGGGCGCAATGTCTTTGGTGCCGATCTTACTGCCGGAACCCGACATAATCGGCGGCTCTCGTTCGGGGCAGATTCACATCGTTAATCAGCAACTATCCAGTGCCGCGCGGCCTTGTTTTCGGTGGAATGGCTGGCAGCGGTCGCCAGCTCTTGTCCGGTGATGAGTTCGTAGAGAAACGTTCGGAATTCCGCGCTTGCCTGTTCGTCCTGGAAATCGAGCTGGTCAGCTCGGTAGGTGGTGGCGAAGTCTCCGCGGACTCGGTAGTGCCCGTCAGGAAGCAGGGCCGCCAACCACAGGCGATCGTCACTGGCCTCCTGGTCGACGAAGCGTGCAGGCCGAACGCTGGTGGCCCGACGGATTTCGAAATCGGCGCTGGTGACGGCGTCGACGAGGTCGGCCACGATCAGCCGTTCCAGTGCCGTGAGAGGCCGGCTGCCGCTGGTGTCGTCATAGCCCAGGTACCAGTCGGTGCGGCGATGCCAGCGTTGCGCTGCCGGGCCACTGTGGCGGCATTGTTCGCCTTGAGCGAACGTGGCGCACGTGTCCAGGACCGCGCCGTGAAGATCAACGATGTTCCATCCGCCGGGACCGGGGTGGATGCGCCAGGTCGCCGGTGGATTGGCGAAGTGCGCCCGGGCGGCATCCTCAAAGACGGCGTCAAGGCTCATTGGCAGACCTCCCAATGGAGCGAGTAAAGATAGTCTTGACGCTAGGTGTCACTCCCCGGCTTGTCAAGATAGTCTTGACCGTTGTGGTGGTTCGTTGCTAGACGCTCGGGCGGGTCCGGAGTTCATGGTGAGATGGGCGGCATGGAAGAAAGCGACGCACTTGAGGAGCTGGTGCGCGCCCATAGCGATCTGGAACGTCTGACTGATGAACTCGCGGATGCACGGGAGCGGCGCCGCACGGCAGCGCAACGCCTGATCGACGGCGGCCGCGGTACGACGTGGATTGCCGCGCAGCTCGGCGTGACGAAACAAGCCGTTGACGGGTTCGTGAAGTACAAACAGCGAAAGACGCACGCGGAGAAGTGATTCGGAGATCATCCCAGTGGGTCGGAAGAGCCGATCAGATTTCGGCTCGCCAGGGAGGCGTCTGCCGTGCGGACCTGAAAGCAACCAGCGCGCCGACCGCTCGACCGATAGCGGCGACGTCGGATGCCTTACCGGTCTTTTGGACGATGTACGCCGCCAGCAGGTAAAACCCTATGGCGACGATCGCGCGGACCATCGCGCCGAAGGCCAGGGCGGCGATGACAATGACAGCAGTGGCTTGCAGTGGACTCATGCGGGCGCTTCCAGTTAGTCGGGTCGCGCGATCCCCTCGCCGTGGGAATGCGGAGCCTGCCTCGCATGGTTAGCTCACGCCCCCACGCCGTGTTGTCGGGTCACAACACGTTCGCCCGTGGGGTACGCAACAAGCTACCTGCATTCGAGCATGTCTCATTTTTAGAGAAATGAGACACACCAAAATGGGGCTACTCCCCCTCCTGTAGCCCCAGGTCACAGTGTCTCATTTCCTGTCTCACACCGCGTGTCTCAGATCTGCGCTGTCGGTGCAGGATGAGACAGTCGTTGGCATGACGGCGACCCTCGGCTATGCGCGAGTCAGCACCACCGGCCAGGACCTGGAGGCCCAACTTGGCGCGCTCGCCGTAGCCGGCGTCGACGCGGACCGAATCTTCACCGACAAGCTCTCTGGTGCTGTAAACACTGACCGGCCTGGTCTGACGGCCATGCTGAGATACGCCCGTGAGGGCGACACCGTGGTGGTCACCGCCATCGATCGACTGGGCCGGTCTGTTGCGGAAGTCACCCGCACTATCGCAGGTCTTGCTGACCGGCGAATTGTGTTGCGCGCCTTGCGGGAAGGCGTAGACACGGGTACGCCGACAGGCCGTGCCGTGGCCGCCATCATGGCGACGCTGGCCGAGCTCGAGCTCGAGCTCGCCGTGAACGGCGGGCCGCCTCGCGCGATTCCCGGCGTGCCCGCCATATGCCCGCTACCAAGCCGTGCAAGCTGACCCCAGAGCGTCAAGAACAACTACGCCGCCTCGCCGGCACGGGTGAACCTGTGTCCGAACTTGCTCAAGCATTCGGCGTGAGCAGGGCAACGGCATATCGGTACCTGTCAGCACGATGACAACTCAGCATTGGAGGAGTCGATGCGGTCGAATCCGATCAGCTGGATGTGAATCCTGAGCCCTCGTCGATGGCGGAGATCACGACTTACCGCTCACGCGGAAGCGCACCAGCGGTGAGTGCCGAAGCGATGGAGCTGGCCAGGCGCTGCTTCCCCACGCTCGCCCGCAGTGCAGTGACCCGGTGCGGCTCGCGAGTGGTCGGTCGTCCGGCAATCCGCGGGCGGGCGGTAGGCTCCTGCACGACCCTGGCTGCGCAGTTAGACCTGCCGCTGGGCGTGCTGTCTCCGACGCATCTAGGGAGGTCATGTGTCGGTACCGCCGATGCCGGTCGCGCCAACTGTCGTACCCGTCGGCTCGGTTCCAGACGGCAAGGTCTCCGATTATCTAACCGGCAAGCTCCTTAACGACACACCCGAGGAATACGTTCGTCAGAACATCGAGAAAGCTCTTGTCAGACAGTACAAATACTCAGCTAAAGACTGTGAGCCGGAGTTTCCGATCGGAGTGGGCCGCAGCAGAAAGCGCGCCGATATCGCGGTATTCGGACCCGGGCAAGACCACACTCAGAACAACGCATACATCTTGGTCGAGACCAAGAAGGCAGACATTAAGCCGTCGCATAAAACGGAGGGCGTCGACCAGCTGATTTCGTATATGTCGGCGTGCCTAAACACCAAATACGGTATGTGGACGAATGGCGACGACCGACTCTGCTTCGCCAAGCGACCTGATGGGAAGGGCGGCTGGACTGTCGATGAGATCATCGACATACCGGGCCTCGGTCAGACGGAGGAGGACGCCCAGCGTCCCAAGCGCAAAGACTTGAAGCCGGCAACAGCTGACAATCTCCTTTTCGCTTTCCGGCGCTGCCACAACTACATCGCCGCTCACGAGGGCAAACAGAAGACCGAGGCCTTTTGGGAGTTGCTCAAACTGATCTTCACCAAGATCGAGGACGAGCGATCAAAGGTGATCAGCTTCTATGCCACTCCAAGCGAGCGGGAAAACAGCTCGATCGCCACCGCCGCGAAGAAGCGCATTCAAGACCTGTTCACCACGAAAGTGGTGAAGAAGTACCCCACCATCTTCGACGTCAAAGACACCGAGATCGATTTGAAGCCGACGGTCGTCGCCTACGTCGTAACGCAGCTGCAGGGTTACTCGCTGCTGGCCTCACCGGTCGACGTGAAGGGCGTGGCCTACGAAGAGATCGTAGGTTCCAACCTTCGCGGCGATCGCGGCGAATTCTTCACCCCTCGAAACGCTTGCCGAATGGCTGTCTCGATGATTAACCCGCAGCCGGAAGAACGCCTCCTGGATCCATCATGTGGGACTGGCGGTTTCCTCATCGCCGCAATGAACCACGCGCTCGAATTCATCGAGCGATCGGAGCGGGAGCAGTGGGTCGATCCCGCAAACGGAACCGACTCCGAGCGAGAAGAGCTTTTCCGACGCAGAACTGAGTATCTATCGCAAAACGTATTCGGCATTGATCTCAACCCTGCATTGGTTCGAGCGGCCAAGATGAATATGGTCATGAACAACGACGGGTCCGGTGGGCTCTTCCAAGGAAACACCCTTGAGAATCCACATCGGTGGGATGCCCTCACGCGCAAGGCGATCCCACTTGGCAGCATCGACGTAATCGTCTCGAATCCCCCTTTCGGCGCCAAGATCCCGGTCGACGACGAAGACACCCTGTCTCAGTACGACCTCGCCGCTACGTGGGATCAAGACGAGGGCGGCAACTGGGATATCCGAGTGGATCGGCACGGCAGCAGTGTGCTGCAGAAGTCGCAACCGCCAGAAATCCTGTTTATCGAACGCGCGCTGCAGTTGCTCAAACCCGGCACGGGGCGCATGGCGATGGTCATCCCGAATGGCATCCTCAACAATCCAGGTCTCGCCTACGTCCGACACTGGCTGGTACGGCACGCCCAAATACTCGCCGTAGTTGACATGCACCGGGACCTGTTTCAGCCGGGCAACGACACACAGACGTCGATGGTGCTTATGAGACGGCTCAGCGCCGAAGAAGTCGCTGAAGCTGAGATCACAGGCCTCGACTACCCGCTGTTTATGGCAGTGGCCGAGAAGATCGGCCACGACAAGCGCGGCAATGTGATTTATCGGCGAACTGACGAGGGGGAAGACGCTCTAATCAGCAGAGTCGAGACCGTCACCGAGATCGACCAGAAGACTGGTGGAGAGGTGCGGCGAGATATCACCGTCACAGAGCGACAAGTCGACGATGAACTCCCGGAAGTCGCCACCGCTTACCTACGCTGGTTGAGCGAGCAGAAATGATCGTGGCTCCTGTCCGGTCGAGCGTGGCGTTCGCGCAAGGTCGGCTCGATGCCAAATTTCATTGCTCGCCGGGCGTTCAGGCGAACGAGCACATGGTGCTTCTGAAGGCAGCCGGCACTCGATTTAGCAGAGTCGCCGGCGAAGGCGCACTCGGTAGTGTGAGTCCTACGACACGCACGAAGCGTGTGTACGCCGCACCTGGCGAAGAGGCGCTGCCATATCTGCGCCCGTACGATGTGTTCGACTACCTCCCCCAAGCTGCCGACATGTTGTCTGTGGCGGGCAGCAACGGTCTCGACCGGTTGACGCCAAAGCCGGGCACCATCCTGCAGACATGCTCGGGTCGCAACCTGGGGCCGTTGGTATATGCCGACAGCTTCATCAGCCGCTTCGTCGTGAGCGATGACATGCTCCGGTTGAACATCGATGACGAGGCAGACCGCCTGTATGCGCTTACATTTCTTAGCACGCCGACGGGCCAGGCGTTGCTAACCCGGAGCAAGACCGGCAATGTCATCGATCATCTCTCTGCCGACGATCTTGCTGCCATTGAGGTGCCCTTTTTTGACCGTAAGTTGACCACCTCGATCGTGTCGAAGATGCGCAAAGCGGTAACGCTTCGCGAGAGCGCCCGACTGCGGTTGGACGCACTCGTCACCGAGTTCGCTCAGCAGTTGCCACAGCCGAGCCGCGACCGTCCGATGAGAGAGGGTTGGACTCAGCGCGCTTCTTCATTGGGAGTTCGCCTGGATGCTGCGTTTCACGATCCGCTGGTGCGTGCGATACGAAACGCGTTCCAAAGCGATGGGGTGAAGGTCGGTGATGTCGCCGAGACGTTCATCCCCGGTCGCTATAAGCGCTACTACGTCGAGTCCGCCTATGGACGCCCTATCGTGTCGGGGCGGCAACTACTGCAAGCCAAACCCGTCAACCTGCGCTATATCGCTTCGCGGTCGTTCGACTTCTCCGTCTATGAGTTGTCCGACGGAATGATTGCGTTCGGGGCTGAGGGGCGCGCCGAGGAACGAATTGCCCAGCCCGCGCTCATTACGAGCGATCGGGCGTCCTGGCTTGCCAACAATCACGTGATGCGTGTACGGCCGAAGGCCGGTGTAAATCCTGGTTGGTTGTACCTATCGTTCGCAGTGTGGCAGGTACAGGCTCAGGTGAAGGCATGCGCCTGTGGCTCGGTAGTGGATACGGTCTATCCCCCTGATCTTGATCAGGTGCTTCTACCGCCCGTTGATGAAGCGAGAGGTGATGCAGCAATCCAATGCTGGAATGACTTCTCAGCCGCTAACTCGCTCGAACGCAAGGCCATAGACGTCCTAGAAAGCGAAATCTTGGACAAAGTTGGTGCTCGGCTCTAGGCCAAGCACTATCGCCGCCAAACAAAGTTGCGCCACCGACTGACGCTGCTGGAATTGGCGCCCACGCACTCCTAACCTTCTGATCTGCAGTTGCATCGCGCGGGACCTACGGACTTTTAATCCGCAGGTCCCAGGTTGATCGGTCGTGGCGCGGAACCAAGGCCTCGCTCATACCCTCTGACTCTTAATCAGCGGGTCCGGCGTGCGCGAGCAAGGGCCTTCTAAGCCCTAGATCCGAATGTGCCCGGGGCAGCGGAGCCGTGGACTCATAATCCGTGGTCGCAACTGGGTTGGTCGTGGCTGGGACAAGGCATTCAGGCATAGTTCGCATGGGCTAGCGCACGCTTGCATGGTCTACCCGTTGTGCCTATAGTTGCAGGTGAAGCTGATGCATTGCGGTGTCATCAGAAGTGGACCCCAGGAGATCCTGCCGGAAGACAGGGCCTGGGGTTCTGCGTATTCAGGGCTCGATTTCGAGCAGGGTCACCTTCGTTTCAATCAGGGCGTAGTGCTCGGGATCGCCGCAGCGCAGCTGAGTGACCGCCCCGCAACACGCATCGGGTATCCACAGCATCGGCTCGGCAGGCCCGCCAACATGATCCAGACGCAGCTGGCCGCCGAGCATTCGCCTCCGGCGCAGATAGTCCAGCGTCCGGTGGTCTTGCCGGTCATCCTTGGGGCCGCGTGACTCCACCACTGCCCGACCAACACCCAGAGCTACCAACTCCGGCAATAGTCGCTCCATACAGAGCCGGCGCTGACGCTCAGGGTGATCACTGCTGTCGGGGCGTGACCGCACCACGACTAGGTGTTCGACGTCCAGTTTGGCGACTGTCGCCGCGATCGTGAGCTGTCGGCCCCGATCCTCATCACGCCAGTGCAGCTTGCGATGCCTTCTACCCACCAATAGCGACCGCATCGCCTCCCGCGCCGCCGCAGCTTTCGCGGCCTCGCTGATGACAGCGCTCAGGATGTATGTCCCAGGATCAACGCGCTGGTGGGACCCCGATTCATCAATCCAGGCGTCAAACACACTCATGGGCGCAGACGGTAGTGGCCACGGGTGCACGAGCGCACGGACACAAACATCCATCAATCCATATACCTGTATGTATAGATGGATTGGTGTATGGTTGCGCCATGATTTGGTCACTCGTGCACACCAAGGGTGGGGTTGCTAAGACCACGACCGCGATGTTCCTAGCTGCTGCAGCGGCTAGACGAGGTATTTCCACGCGCGTCCTAGATGCCGATCCTCAGGGCTCGGCGACCTCTTGGGCGGAACGAGCGGCATCACTGGACATGTCGCTGCCCTTCACGGTCACTCCCGCCACAGCAGACGACCTCCGAGGACTCACCAGTACGCCCGATGAGCTCATCGTGATCGACACCCCGCCGGGCACTGCTACGGCGATCGACGCCGCGATCGACGCGGCCGATTTGGTGATCATTCCGACCGGACCGCGATCGGCCGACATAGACCGCGTATGGCCGACGTTGGACATCACCGCACACCGACCCACCACCATTCTGCTGACGCTGGTCGATCTCCGGAAAGTCGAGGCCACCGAGATCCCGCTAGCACTGGCCGACGCTGAAGCGCCCATCCTGCGCACCGTCGTGCGAGCACGTACCGCCGTTGAGCGGGCGTTCGGCCGTGGCATTCCTCGCTACCTCGGCGACTACGCCGACGTATTCGAGGAATTGACCGCAGCGATGGTGCCCGAGGAGGTTGTTGCGCAGTGAACGCCAAGCAGACCACCGCCGACCAAGTTCGGTCTTCGATCATTCGCCGGCCGGTGTCGACGGCACCCAGCGCCCGGGCGGCCGAAACCTTCCACCCTGTCTCCCCGACGACCGACCCACCGCGGTCCGATGCGCCCCCGCAGCGGACCACCGTCGTCTATCCCGCGCAAATGCGGCTCGGCCTCAAGTCGCACGCAGCAACCCGCGACACCACAGTGACCGAACTCGTACGCCTCGCGGCCACCGACGGACTCACCGACGCGGCAGCACTGGCGCAATCGTCTCGGCAGTTCCAAGGAGTAAACGGTCGGCGAAGCACCGTGGACCTACCCGCTGACCTGCACAAGACGCTGAAGGTGACCGCCGCCCAGTACGACACCAGCGTGCAAGCCCTGCTCCTGGCGGCCGTCCACGGCGCATATCCCGAGCTCAGCGCCTGACACCCATACATATAGGTCTACATCCATCAATCCATACATACAGGTATATGGATTTATAGATTGATGGATGTAGACTCTCTGAGCACGAGAGTTGCGTGGTTAGCATTCACTGACGAGGGCGATGGACAGCCGCGATGATGGCAGCCGCCGCCCGTCCAATATCAGCGATGCCAGTGGTCTCACCTGTGGTGCGCACGATAAACGCCGCTAACAGGTAGAAGCCGATGATCGCAACAATGATTGCGACAACGACAACGACAACAACAGTGGCGATAGTGATGCTCATCGGTGCACTCCGCTTCGTGGAAGTACCGGTAAGAGCCCGCCCATGAGCTCCCAGGAAGCGCTCAAGTCGAGTGCCTCCACTTTTTCCGGGTGACTGCGACGCTCCATCACAGGTCCGCTGTGGTCACGACTGTGCATTTCGCACTGTCCTATGGGTCTGTCGTCCCCGACTGCTGATCGCTGCATAGGCGAGAACGTAGAGAAGGGGAGTGCAGCACTGCGCTGACCAGCCTTAATGCGATTCGAAATGCGGGAATGGTTTTTACGTGCGTCCGCGCCGGCGATCGACAGCTCGACTCTCGACGAGACGCGCCCGGACCTTGACCAGGAAGGGTGCCATTGCCGGAAATTGGTCTACCGGGTACCGGCGCGTCGGCAACATTTCCGGCAAAGCCGCGGGCAGGATCGTCCGCATGACCGGATCAACTCGTCGAGGCCGCCCGTCCTTGGGGGAACGAGCCGTCATGACCGCAACACTGCCCGTCACCGTTCTGAAGACCGCGGCCATAACCGCGGCCGACTACGGCGTCGACCGGTCGGCGGTGCTGACTGACATCGTGTGCTTCCACTACGGCCGGCCCGATCTCATGCGCCACCTACCGCAGCACCTGCTGTTTAAATCGCAGCCTGTAAAGGCCGATACCGACTATGCAATCGGCCCGCACGCAAAAGTACGTCTGCCACTGCCAATCGCGCAGCTCGTCGAGCGTGATCATCAACGACTCGGAATGCAGCGGTCCACCTATCTCGCCGACGTCATCTGTCGGCACATGGGCTTTCCCCATCTTGTCCGCGAACTCGACACGAAAGTTGAGGAGGTTCTGCCGCTGGCGATGTGACCAGATGCCGTCCGGGCGTCAAGTCAGAGCCGTCCGGGCCAATGCGTGACATCTGAATATCTGGTGCGGAACCCCCGCTGAATGACGAAGGCCCCGCCTGAAGCGGGGCCACGTCTGGAGGTTCAAACCGAGCTCGCAACTCGGTTCGGGGTCTCCGTACCCATATCCCCGAAGGGACTGTCTTGGTCGACAGCTCTCACGGTAGCGCACGCCTGTCTGACGTTCCAGAAATGGCGCGCAATCAGTGCGCAAATCGTGACTTCTCCAATGCCCGATCACATCGGTTCAGTGCGTGGCCGACGTCGCTGGGCGCAGCCCTCGCACCCACACCGCACGTCGAGCGTGCGCTGGCCAACGAACGCCGGCGCGGCTGGGTCGAGCGTGCTGGTGCGTGTGCGCCGCGGGCGCCAATGTGGACCAGCCGCAGCAGTTGGCTCGACGGGCTCCAGCGCTGGGCGGAGTCGCCGGCCCTGGGCCAGCTGTGCGCGGAGCAGCGGGTGTCGATCACCGCGGCCACACTGTTGTCGATCGCGACGGTGATGGCCGAGCACGCCGACCACGCCACCGGCCGCCACGTCGCCGTCACCCGCGCCACGATCGCCTCCCGAGTGGGCTGTGACGTACGCACCGTCACCGCCGCCTGGCGGGTGCTACGGACCTCCCAATGGGCCATCGAGGCCCAACGCGGCCACGGCTCACCCGGCACCCCCAGCGTCGGCCGGCGACCCTCGGTGTACCACCTGGTGCCCCGCCGCCCAGACCACCGCGCTACGCGCTCGCCTGTGCATGAGCCTGTGCACGATTTCCACCTACCGCCGTCAGGCGGTGTTAGTTGTTCTTCTCCCGTAGGGAGGAACTCACCAAGCGGGCGCGCAAGCGCGCCCGCCAACCAGGATTCACACATAGGAAACGGATTCAAAACCCGTGCACTATGCCGGCGGACCACTTCGCGGCCGCTGGCCATCCAACGCCTGGCCGCTGGCCTCGTCGCCGGCACCCACGGCCTGGACCGTGTGCACATCGGCACCATCTGCGATGCGATCACTGCTGCTGGCATCGACCCCACGGTGTGGACCGCACGGGCCATCACCGACGCGCTCAACGCCGACATGCGCGCTCACGGACTGACGTGGCCCGACCACATCACCAACCCCGGTGCGTTCCTGGCCAGTCGACTCCGACGCCTGTCCTGGTCACCTCCCGAGCCCTCACCAACAAAGGCCGGCGGCTCTGCCGCCGGCAGCATCGACCAGACGCCGCCACCCATCGTCCTCACCGACACAGCGCGCGCCCGCATCGCCGCCGCCCAACACGAGATCCGCCGAATACTCCACCAACGCGGGTTAGCACGCCACCAACCGACGTCCCCACTCGGCTCTCACACAGGTCAGCACCCTGCTGCTCCCCACCACCGGCCGTACAGTCAACGCTGTGGCCGCTGATGATGCGAACTCCGCTGCCCCGCACGGCCCGCTGGCCCCCACCACAGCGGCGGCAGTCCTGCGCGCACGCCTGCTCGAAGACATCGACGACGACGTACTACCGATGGCCCACGTGCAAACCCTCATCGACCGCCACACCCTGGCCGTCACCGCCGAAGAACACCACGCCCTCGTCCTCGACGTCCTGGGCTCGCTGCTGCACGAGAACCTGATCCAGGTCGGTGACGTCCTCGGCGGTGATCCCACCTACTTCGACCCCTGGCCGGGAACCCCCGAAGCCATCCTCGACCGCATCCGCAGCCTCTACATCGACCACTACACAGATCCCACCAAATGGGACCTCAGCATCTGGATCTGCCCCCACGATGAACGAAAAACCTGGCACCCCAACACCATCGACTGACGCTGCCTACGGTTGCCACCTCAACTTGGACAAATGACCGTTAGTCAACCGGTCAGGGGCCGGCCACCGAGGTTCTGGTCAGGTGTGCTCGGTCGTGCGACGTAGGGCCGCGGTGCGAAATGAGCACCACGATGGTGTCAGCGCAGGTGGGGTCAGTGCCCTTCTTTGCTTCCGCCGGAATTGTGGTGAACACGGCGACCGTCGCCGTCAAGGCCCGAGGGCCGCTGTGCGGTCGGCTACGCCGAGCCTTGACCGCACCAGCCACCGAGCACAAACCGGCCAGTATCAAGAAAGGCCCCATTGTGGGCAACACCCATTCCATCAGAGGAGATACGCACCATGCGGATAGCATTGGGCACCAACATATCTCGGCAAAAACTAAGGGTCGCAGACAGGGAAAAACCCTTGGTTATGTCGGAGGTATCCGATAGAATTGAGACATGACAACGCACTACCGCCTCCGGTTGCCGCTACGGCGATCGATCTCCCTGCGACTTAGTTAGTCCGGCGAGAAGCCCCTCGGCTTTCTTGCCGGGGACAGCGGTTGCGTGGCAACGAAACTTTTCGGGTGGCGTTGTCCTCCATCTTCTCTAATTTCTACTGATGTCCCCTGTCGCACAGGGGTTTTCAGTGCTACGCGCTTGTGGCGGAATTTCGGTATACGCGCTGGTTTCAGGTACCAGTGTCTTGACGGACATGAGGGTTCGAGTCCCTCCAAGCGCACGCTCCTCTAGCCCAACCTGGCAGAGGCAACGGTCTGAGGGACCGTCCAGTATGGGTTCGAATCCCATGAGGAGCACGAAAAGGCCGCACCGACAGACCGCGTCGGTGCGGTGAGGACGATGATAGGCAGCGGCCCCGCGCGACGGTGAACACCTCGCCAGCGGGGCAGGGAGGTGAACGACCATGACGAGCGCATCGAGGGCTGCAGCGCAGCAGGTGGTGTATCAGCGCGAGATCTTCATCAATCCGGCGGTGACCCGCCAGTGGGTCAGCATCAAGGTGTTCGCCGTGCCCGCCGAAGTCGATGATCAGGCCGCCTTGGCGGCGATGATCGCCGATGTGCGCTACCGCGACAGTTACGCCGGCACGGGGGATACCGACATGGTCGACAAACACGGCCCGTACTGGTTGGCCGCGATCACCCCCCAGACGTTCACCGTCGCCACCCCCGCCGCGGTGGAAACCGTGATCCGCACCTGGTCCGGGTACTACACACCGTGGCCCGCAGCCGATCGCGACGCCATGGACCGGGAGGTCTATCCCCGCATCCAGCACGCCACCGTCATCTACCAACTCCCTGACATTCGCGCAAAGGCTCAACATGACTGGGGTGAGGTCGTCGGCAGCGACGGGTTCCACGAGTACGTGATGATCGACCGCGCCGCAGGCGAATTGGCGTTGATGGTCGCCAGCGACGACTAACCCACACCCCGA
Source organism: Mycolicibacterium aromaticivorans JS19b1 = JCM 16368 (assembly GCF_000559085.1). Lineage (NCBI taxonomy): Bacteria > Bacillati > Actinomycetota > Actinomycetes > Mycobacteriales > Mycobacteriaceae > Mycobacterium > Mycolicibacterium aromaticivorans. The sequence goes on from NZ_JALN02000006.1 coordinate 13,142, forward strand.
GCCTCGGCAGCAACCAAGGCCGTGAACGCCTCCTGGACGCTGCGTGTCAGTGCGGTGAGGTCCTCGGCGAGCTCCGGGTGTCCCGCGGCGACGGACAGGCTGTGCACAATCAACCGGCCAGCATGGGGCGTGGTGCTTGCGGCGACGTAGTTGGTCAGTTGGGTCAAGATCCGGCGGCCAGCCACGGTGAGCACGGCGGTGCTGCGTTCAGCGGCCACTCCCGGCACTGACGGCATGGCTAACAACCCGGTGCGCATGTCGTGGGCGTCTAGATCATCCAGGCTGCGCGCGGTGCTGCCCAGCACGTCGCCGAACGACGGGATGCCGGTGTAGCCGTACACCTGCAGGGTGTCGGTGGCTTCCCACCCACCGCCGCCTCGTGGCCCCCACACCAAGACCCGTGCGGGAGCGACCACCGACTCGGCATCCGGGAAGTCCAGCCGCTGCCAGTGCGCCGGTGCCGGTAACCGGTGCACCCATCCAGGGGTATAGGCACCAGTGAGCGCTACCAGGTCATCGACGCCCCAGTCCTCATCAGCGAGCGCCTCCACCAGCGAGGAGGCCACCGCCCACCGCTGCCACGATCGGTCGGGGGAGGCGCCTGGGCGCCCAGGGCCGCCTGTAGGGGCGGTCATGGGCTGGCCGTCGCCGCGCCCGGCCCGATGCCGAGCAGACCGCCGATGATCGCGATGCCGATCAACCCGCCCACGGCGATCTTTTCCCCGGCATCGGCCAGATCGTGGCCGATCTGCGGTAACAACGCCGGTCCCGGAGCGGGTGTCGAGGTGACGGGAGGCGGGCTCGCCGGCAGCGGAACACCAGGCATGATCGTCGGAGGTTGGCTGGGGATCGGTGTGCCATGCAGGGCGGGGTTTTGCAGCCACGGCGGTAACCCGGCCGGCGCGGGACCAACCGGACCCGGCAGCGGCGGTGCCAACGGCGGGTGATCGGCCAGCGGAGGCAACTGTGGAGGGCCGCTGATGAACGGCGCCGCCGGCGGCAGATGCACTTTGATGTCTTTGCCTCCAGGCGGGGACACCGTCACCGTTTCACCCCCGGATTCACTGTCCGGGCGAAACGAAATGATCGTCCCGTCGTCGAGCTGTTCTCGAGGAAACGGCGCACTCGAGGGAGCATGTCCGGCCGAGTTCCCGCGCAGCCAGTCCCAGAACTCCTGAATCTCTTCCGGAGTGTCCAGCTGGCGGTTCGGCTTGTTCACCCCACGCTCCAACTGCCGCAACGCATCCTGGGCTTCCTTCCACGTGCGCGGCGACGGCCGGTCCTTCCACGGACGATCATCACCAGAATCCCCCGAATCATCTGCCGGAGCGTCTTTGAACGTGTGGTGGTCGACAGCTTGGATTGTTCCGTTGCGGGTGATCGACGGTGCGGGGCGAAGGGTGTCACCGGTGAGGGCGGTGGTGGTGGTGTGTGCGTGGTAGGTCAGGGCGTGGGTGGTGGCGTGGGCGTTGAGGGTGGCCAGGTGTTGGGTGGCGGCTTGGACTTCGGTGGCGTTGAGGCCGCCGCTGGCGTTGAACCGGGCGATCGCGGCGTTGAGGGTGGTGCGGGCGTGAGCGAATTCCTGCGGGCTGGGGGTGTTGTTCTTCGCCGTCTCGAAACCCTGCGCTGAACCGCCCCGGGGAGTCCGGAGATTTTCTGATTTGAGGACTCAGCCGGCGGCTGGCCTCGCTTGTTGAGCGTAGTAGGCAGCCTCAATCTCGGCTGGCGGGACGTCGCCGCAGTACTCGTAGAGCCGGCGGTGGTTGAACCAGTCGACCCAGCGCGCGGTCGCCAACTCGACGTCCTCGACGGTGCGCCAGGGCTTGCCCAGTTTGATCACCTCGGTCTTGTACAGCCCATTGATGGTCTCGGCGAGCGCGTTGTCATACGAGCTGCCGACCGCACCGACCGACGGTTGGATACCGGCTTCGGCGAGACGTTCCGTGAATCGGATCGACGTATACTGCGAGCCTCTATCCGTATGGTGGACAACATCTTTCAAATCGAGGACACCGTCTTGCTGACGCGTCCAGATGGCCTGCTCGATCGAGTCGAGCACCATCGTGGTCGCCATCGTCGACGCCACCCGCCAGCCCAGGATCCGCCGAGCGTAGGCATCGGTGACAAACGCGACGTAGGCGAACCCCGACCAGGTCGACACATAGGTCAGATCGGCCACCCAGAGCCGATTCGGTGCGACCGGACCGAAGCGCCGACCGACCAGATCGGCCGGACGCACTGCGGCCGGATCAGCGATCGTGGTCGGTTTGGCCTTACCACGTACCGCACCGGACAGGCCGAGTTCAGCCATCAGCCGCTCCACCGTGCAGCGGGCAACCCCGATGCCCTCGCGATTCAGTGCTAGCCACACCTTGCGCGCCCCGTACACGCGATAGTTCGCGGCGTGAACACGATTGACGTGGGCTTTGAGCTCCTCGTCGCGAATCTCGCGACGACTGGGCTCACGCTCGAGATGCTCGTAGTACGTCGACGGGGCGATCTGCACACCGAGCCGGACGAGCTCATCACAGATCGACTGGACACCCCACCGCAGACCATCAGGGCCCTCCCGGCGGCCCTGATGCTCAGCGATGAATCGACAGACTAGTGGTGTGGCCGGTCCAGCTCGGCCGCGAAGAAAGCCGACGCCGTCTTCAAGATCGCGTTGGCCCGCTTGAGCTCGGCGTTCTCCCGGCGCAGCTTCTTAAGCTCGGCGGACTCCTCGGTCGTAGTTCCCGCCCGGGCGCCGGCATCGACCTGGGCCTGGCGCACCCACTTGCGCACCGTCTCAGCCGTACCGATCCCTAGTAGCCGGGCGACTTCGCCCATCGCCGCCCACTCCGACTCGTGCTGATCGCTGATCTCAGCGACCATGCGCACCGCCCGCTCACGAAGCTCCGGCGGATACCGCCTCGACGAACCACCTGACATGACCCCATCCTTCCCAACAAATGGAGTCTCCGGACATGCCGGGGCGGTTCAGCGCCACGGTGCGGCAGCGGACGGCCAACGTGGCGGCATGCTCGCCGGCCTGGGCCAGCCAGCGAGCGTGGCGCGCGACGTTGGCGCCGGCCTGTTGGCGGCCGCCGTCGTCCCAACTGGAGTCGATCAACTGGCCGGTACGCGACAGGTGCTCGCTAAGTCCCCGCAGGTGGGTTGCGGTGGTGTCGAGGTGTTCGGCGAGTGCGTGCAAGCTGTGGCTGCCGGGGCCGCCGTAGAGGGCACGGGAGTGCGCTTCCCCGGGCAGCGGAGCCAGGGCGGCGGGCATCGTCGGGATCGCGGGCACAACCGGCTCCGGAACGCTCGGCAGGGGCGGAGGCGCACTAACGGTGTGGGGTGTAGTCAACGTGGCGATGCCGCTGGCGTTGGCGTCGTCCTGGGCGGCCAACGTGGTAGCGGTCGCGGTCACCGCGACTGCGCCGACTTCGCGCAGTGCCGAGCTGTGGGTGAGCAGAGTCGCCAACGCCGTTGAGGCGGCGTTGATCTGAGCGACCGCCGACATTGACGTCGCATCCAACCCGGGCGGCTCAGCCGCCGCGACGGGATGGGTGCCGGTGCTGGCCGACAGCCGCGTCGCCGCCGCCCGTAACCCCGTCTCATCGACCGTGATCGCCATCGGCACTCACCCCCCTACCGCTAGGCCGGAAGTCACCACACACCCAGACCATCAGTATGAGCGAGGGGTGGACGCGACCCCTGCTCCCGCATCTCGATGCAGGGCGATACGCGCGAGAACCCCGGCTCTGGTCGCGACACCCTCAACCATCACCACCATGCTGCTGTCCCGGACAGTGTCTACCCGCTGGGTCGCAACGGCTACGCAACCCTTGCCGCCTCCAGATAGGCGATGTGTGAGCGCGGAAGGTTGCGACCTCACCGTGATAGTTAGCCCGACTAGGAACGTTCGACTTCAGGCCCGTCGACGCGATATTAGTTAGATCAGCTACTCGTACTGCGGTGGCCGTGAAAGCGACCCGCACAGCACGGCCCGCCATGTGCGTTCGTGCGTATTTCACCTTCACGCCTCAGCCCACTTGTGTGGTTCCTAGCCTTGCCCCCTTTCCTCGTCTTGCCTCCTGGTTCACAGCAGCTTCGCTGCTGTCTCTAGCAGCCTTCGGCTGCTCCTTCCATCCTCACGTGCCAGCCCATCGTTAGCTACCCAGGTTGATACCTCTCAAACGTCATGGCACATTTGCACATTTTGTGCAAGCATAGTTTCAGCACACCTTCGGTGTGGCTGAACCCAGGTCCCGGCTGGGGCCGGGACCTGCGATCTGGGCGGTGGCGATGCTGACGATTGCACCGCTGAAGCTGTGGTCGATCGAGTACTACAACCGCACGGCGCGCCAGGCCGGGCAGGCGGCCAAAGACGCCGCGGCGGCCAACGGCGGGTTGGGTGAGTACTACTGCGAACATGACACCCGGGCGCCGGTGTGGATGGTGGCCGGGGACGCGCACACCGCGGCCGAATTGGTGGGTTTGACCGATGAGCAGCGCGCCGGTGGGCTGGCCGATTTGGATGTCGTGGCGCGCTGGATGGACGCGGGAATCGCGCCCAACGGGGCGCGCGGCCGGCGCTTCGCCGAGGGCGACAACCACGGGTTCGACTTGACGTTCTGCGCGCCCAAGAGTGTCAGTTTGTTGCGGGCTTTCGGCGATGACGTGGTGGCTAAAGCGGTCCTGGACGCGCACAACGCCGGGGTGAAAGAGGCCCTCGAATACATCCATCAGCACGCCGGGTACACCCGCGTGCACAACAACGTCACCGGCAAGAAAGACCTCCAACGGCTACCCGGTCTGGTGGCCGCGGCCTACCAACACGAGACGTCACGTGCGGGTGATCCGCACCTGCATACCCACGTCAACGTGCCCAACAAGCAAGCCCGTTTTGACGGCAAACTCGCCTCCCTCGACAGCGATTCGCTGTGGCATGAAGCCAAGCCCGGCGGAATCATTTATCAGGCCACGACGCGGCGGGTCCTGACGCAATCGATCGGCGCGGAATGGGGGCCGACCGACCCGCACACCGGGATGGCCGAGCTGATCGGCGTCGACCCCGAGAAGATCAAGGCGTACTCCCGGCGTAGCACCCAGTTGCGGGACTGGGCCGACAACAAACTCGAACTTATTGATGGGCAACCCACCCAGGGGCAGCTGGCGGTCGCGCAGAAAGCGACCCGGCCGGCCAAACCCGAAGGGCTGTCCTGGGCGCAACTGCAGCAGGAGTGGCGCCATGATCCGCGCGGGTTTTGGTTCGACGTCGAGGCCAATCGGGCTGCCCGCAAGCAGCGCCAGGCAGCCCCGGCGACCTTCGATCGGCAGCGCATCGTCGAGATCGCCGCCAGTATCGACAAGCCTGTGTTCACCCGCGCCGATCTGGTGGAAATCATCGGTGCGCAACTGCCGATCGAGGTCGACGGCGACGACCGCTCCCCGCGCGAACAGATCGAAGCAGCTGTCGACGAGATCGCCATCCGAGTCACCGACACGCGTCAAGCCCATCACCGCGAAGGGCACGTCCGCTACACCATCGACCTGGTGCTTGCCGAGGAGTGGGACATCCTCAACAAGGTCGACGCCCGCGATGAACGCGCCGTCATCCGCGTCACCGACGCCGACGCCGACGGACTGTCGGCCGATCAACGACGCGCCATCACCAACATCGCCGCATCACCGTGGCTGGTGCAGCCCTTGGCCGCACCAGCCGGCGCCGGCAAGACCCATTCGCTCAAAGCGTTGCACGCAGCAGCCAACCGGGGCGGGCGCACCGTCATCGTGTTGGCACCCCAAGGCCGAGCCGTCGACATCGCGAAAGAGGAATGCGCCGGCGACGAGGCCTACACCGTCGACACCGCGTTGCTCAAGCTCCGCAACGGGCGGATGACGCTGGATCACCGCACCATCGTGGTGGTCGACGAGGCCGGTCTCTTCGGCAACAACCAGCTGCGCGAACTGCTGACCTACTCCACCCCTGCCGGCGCGAAAACTCTGCTCGTCGGCGACGCTCATCAGCTGTCCCCGGTGCGTAAACGCGGCGGCATGTTCGAACAACTCTGCGACGATCTGCCCTGGTCGCAACGCCTTTCCGAGGTCTGGCGGATGCGCGACCCCGACGAACGGACCGCCTCGCTGGCACTGGCCAGCGGCGGCCCGAACCCGCTGCGTCGCGCCATCAACTGGTATCGCGACCACGACCGGCTGCGCAGCGGCGATGAAGTCACCATGGCCGCCGACGCCCTGGCCGACTACCGCGCCGACGTCGCCGCCGGCAAAGACGCACTGCTGATCCCCGATCGGTGGGAGCTGTGCGACGCGTTGAACAAACAAATCCACCACGATCGCGTCGCACCGGATGCCCCGACCGTCACCGGGGCCCGTGGCCACCGCATCGGCGTCGGGGACATCGTGGTCACCCGCAACAACACCACCGACATCACCGTCTGGGCCGCCGCTGATGACCGCGGGCAGGTCGACACCACCACCCGCGCCTCCCAAGTCCGCAACGGGCAACGCTGGCTCGTCGAGGCCGTCGACACCCGCGACCAACAACCGCGCATCCAGGCCCGACGCCTCAGCGACAACGCGATTGCCGTGCTAGGCGCCGATTACCTGCGCCAGTACGTCCACCACGGCTACGCCGTGACCCTGCAATCGGCCCAAGGTGACACCGCCGACACCTCCTACCCCATCGTCAGTAACCGCACCGACCGCAACACCCTCTACATGGGCATGACCCGCGGCCGCGAGATGAACCGCGTCTTCATCTACGACAAGATCGCCGGGGAAGGCGACCACGAACACGCCAACCCAGTCCCCGGCGTCCACCAGGCCCGCCGCGGCGACCCCCAAGAAGCCGCCGCCCTCGTCCGGGCCATCACCGGCCGCGACAACCGGCCCCAAACCGTGCACCAAGTCGCCGCCGACACCGACCGTGACCAACTCCCCGAGCGGGTCGCCCGCTTCACCGATAAACGGGATCGCGACATCGCATCCCGCCGCGCCGCCTACCGCACCTGGGCCGACCAGCAAGCCAGCGAGCGGGCCCAGCAGAACCGCTGGCTCCACGACTACCTCGACCGCACCCGCGCCCAGGCGCACACCCGCGAACGCGGGAGCGACACCGGCTACGACATCGGACTGTAGAGCCGCCGCACGCGGCGGCTCACACCGGTCGGTGGTGGTGTGCCCTTCCTCGGCCTCGATTATGGAGACGTGGTGGCCGTGTCCGTCAAGGCCGCGTGCCCGCGCCGCTGCGCGGTCGACCAAGGGCGAGTCTTGATATCCACCACCACCACGCACCAACGCGGCCCATACGAGGAAGGACCAAAACTGAAGCCCACACAGGAAGTTTCATCGGCGGGCCCGCTCCCCGGCAAGCCACCCCACGCCACGAGCTTCTAAGAGGCGAGCCAGTTTTTGGGCAGCCGGTACAGGACAGTGTCCGGGGACAACCGATCCAGCTGGGCGAGGGCTGCCTCCTTCATACCGGCCATCCGCCACCGCTGTACGCGCCGAATGTGGTTGTCCCGCCAGTCGATTGACACCCCACCAGACGCCAGACCGATCTCATAGGACAGTTCGATACCGTCGAGCTCGGTGAGCAGCTGGTGTGCACGCAGGCTCTGGCTCCACGTTCCGTCATAGCCCGCAAGGGTGTCCGGCCACGGCCCTTCGTGTCGATCCAGAACCGCATCCCAGTCCGCCTGATCACCCACCCGCCAGGCATGGACCAAGTCGAATCCGGCCCACCGCGACACCGACGCCGGATCAACCCGTTCCCGAGTCGATTTCACTGCCAGTAAGAGGACATGCCATCGGTCGAGCGGTACTCGCCACAACTGAAAAGCCATGTTGGTCAACGGCGAATCCGTGAAATGAGCGGCCACATACTCTGCGAAATCCCTCGGCTCCCACACATCTGGGCTTTGGTCAGAGATTTTCTGCCACACCCAAACACTTTGGCCCGGTCGGCCGTCAGCTACAGCCGCCAACGCCGACGCCAACCCCTGCTTCCGCCAATCCGGGCCCAACCGGCCTTCCCGCGCTTCGGTCAACGCGAATTCCAGCTGTATCAGCCGCATCAACTCATCGTGTAATCCGGCTTTACCCGCGCTGCGCTCGCGGCGATACCGAATACCGTCAGGACTGCCCGCAGCAGCACCATCCCACGGATGGGTGTACCAAGGCAGATCCGGCAGCGCAGGTCCAGCGGGTCGCGATGGTCGGGAAGGCGTATCCAGAGCGGTAACCAGTGACGCCAATGCGGCCAAAGGCCCCTCGGGGCCAAACAATCCGGCTGCCCGGCTCTCCCTCTCGTCGCTCATGCTGCGCCCCCCTGCCGCCGGGCATTCATTTCCAATGTGCTGACGACCGCCGCCACCACCGAACCAAACCCTGCCTGAATCCCGCAGTAGGCGATCTCCATCACGGGCGGCGGATCGTATTTCCACCACCGCACCATCTCCACGATCCTGGCGGCTTGGTAATAGCGTTGATACAGCGTCGCTATCGCCTTATTCACATCGGACCCATCGACATCCTCGACCCCGTGTGTTTCCGGGTACATCAACGCCTGGTCGTGCCGCTTATCGGCCAGCTGGTCGTAGAGCTTCCAGGTCATGTCGTTGGCGCTACCACGGTTGACCGACGCCAACACATTCAATTCGTCGTCGGTCACCAGTTTGCACCCGGCGATCTCTTCTTGCTGTTGTGCAGCCCCAATCACCGCCACGGTGAGCTGTCCCGATACCCAGGCGGGTGCATACCCTGCCTCAACGAGGGACGAAAGACGTTGAGCAAGAACGGGATCGAGGGCAGTTAGACGATGCTGGTGACCACCGTCAAGGACGGGAGCCTGCGCGAGCATATTCATCGCATCAACATGATTAACGGCCAGGAAGTCGTCCACCCCGACTGGTGTCTCTGCCCATATCTCATTGGTCACCAGGGCCGACAACGACACGCCCGCAACCCTTTTCCTCACATGCTCGAAATGGTCAACCAACGCCTTCGCCGGATGCTGACCCCCCATCCAGCGCTGCCCCCACCCAAAAGGAAGCACCGGATCCGCAACCGCCAACCGCGCCGTCGCGGGAATGAACACACCAGGTGGTACATATCCACCGTCACCAATATTGGAGGCAATGACGACCTGCGACCCCATCGGCATCTTCAACACCGAGACCGCCCAGCGCACCCAGGTCGGATAGCGCTCGCAGCCCCGGATCAGCCCGGCGAGCACCCGCTGAGCCAGCAACAGATCGGGATTGACCTCGGCCCCCATTGCGGCGACCCCCGGTGCCGACACCGTGGACCCCGCCCCACCAGCCACCAGAGGACCCGGCGCGGCCATGCCAGACCCCGCACTGGCTGACTGCCCGGACGTAGTCGCAGGCGCGGTCGCCGCACCGCCACCAGCTGAACCGCCGCTCGCGCCCGCCCCTGGGGCACTGTAGGGAGCCAACGGCGCGCCACCGCCCATCGCGGCAGCTGGCGGCATCATCGGCGTACTGCCACCCGCCGGAGCCCCTCCACCGCCTGCCGGACCACTCGACGCGCCCCCGCCACCCGCATCGCCACCCGGCGCTGACAGCGGCACGCCGGCGGCCGGGCCACTCCCAAATGCGGGGGTACCCGTCGCCACTTGATGAGCAGCCAATGCTTGCTGCGGCATCTGCTGAGACACCGGCGAAGGAGCGAAGGAACTCCCACCACCGGCAGCGCTCATTCCGGAAGCTAACCCAGACTGAAAGCTCGACCCCGGATTCGACATCGGAGACGCCGCTGAGGATGTAGACGGCGCGGAAGGCACCGACGGCATCGACGACGCGGGAGAAGTCGGCATCGACGAGGACGACCCCATGCTGGATGGCGGTTTGAAGGCCGAACCCAGGCCCGACATTCCGCCGCCGCCAGCGCCGCCGCCCTGGCCACCACCAGAGGCACTGGCACCACCCATCGCCTGCGGCAACTGACTGAGCATCGTGGGCGGAGGTGTCTGCTGGCCGAGGTTTGGGTCTGTGCGTCCTGCGTTGGCAGCATTCGCAGACGTATCCGCGGGCGTTGGTGGCCCGTCAGTCCTATTGGCGTTTAACGGATTGGTCTCATTGCCCTTCTTGCCGCCGTCAGCGTCTGTTCCGTCGTGGGTTGCCCGGGTCGCATCAGGGTCGGTTCTTTTTCTATCGGATGACTTTTTGTCCTGCTCACTGCTTTCCGAGCGGTTCCCGTCTTCTGGAGCTTTCGGGGTGTCGAGGGGGATGGTGAAATTCGCTGCTTGGATCGCGCTCGTGGCCTTCTTCGTGGCTTCCGAGGTGGATTCTTCAGCGTGTCCGTTGTAGCGCGTCCACACCTCCATTGCGGCGAGCGGATCGCGGTTTCGGATGGCGGTGTTGAATTCTTCCTCCCCGGCTTCGGCGAGGTTGTCGATGCGGGTCTGTAACCCCGTGATGTGGACCAACGCTTGAGAGGCCGCGGTTGCCGCCGCGGCGTGCTTGTCCTGGTGATCACTCCACGTGTTGACGGTTGCGTCGTGAGCCGCCAATAGAGCGTCGCCAGCTGCACCGGTTAGCGCCTCGGCGAACCGGGGGCGGTAGTGGCCGTAAGAGGTCTCGACGGCATCGCCCAGGGTCTTGGCTTGGTCCGTGTGGAACTGATGGATGTCCTCGAACGATCGGCGCGTGTCTTCGGAAGGTCGCCATGTCCGCTTCAACGCCTGTCCAAATTCCCCGCCCCCAAGCTCGGTGCCTGCTTCTTGAGCTGCCGACGCGGCTTTGGTCATAGCGCTGACACCGCTGGTGTAGAGCTGGTGCGCGATATGAGTGCCTGCTCGCGCGGCCGCCGCCCCTTCGCTCGCTCCCCCTGCTACAGAATCCACGGATCAGCTCCCGTACGCCCTACACAGATCCCACACCTTCTGATCCGCATCATTGGCTGCCGCGGCGGTCCAAGTAGTGGCTGGTTGGATCGCACCACGGGGCGGCTCGTTTGTGAGCTTGGACGCCTGGTCTCGGGCAAGCTTGAGACTATCTGTCAGTGCACCGCGAATTGCGCTGTCGGCCAACGGGTTATCGCTTAATGCTTGAGTGATGTACGCCAGACTTGGGATGACGTCTGCATCACTGTTTTGCGGGGACGGCATTGCGTGATACCCCGCTGCGAAGCGCGTGCAGAGGTCGACCGTGGCGGCGTGCACCTGCTCGGCTGTCGGTGCCGGGGGTTCGGCAACAGATGGAGGCGCGGCCGTGGTAGTACCTGCCATGTGATTGCCGATCAGACCCCCCACGATGCCCGCAGTGAGCGCGACCGCGGCACCTCCGATCAATGCCGCGATCAGGCCGCCCCTGCGCTTGCGAGGCGCCAGCGCTGAATAGAACTGCGGCATCTGCGGGGGCATGGCACCAGAGCCGCCCGGGTAGGTGGCCACGGGAGGCTGGTGGGTGTACTGGTCGCCCATATGGTTAGACCGCGATTGCGCGTCCACACCTACCCCCTATTGCCTCATCCATTGTTCACTAGTTGCGTTAAATTGCCTGATTTGTTCACGTGTTGCGTTGTATTGCCAATGGGCGCAATGTCTTTGGTGCCGATCTTACTGCCGGAACCCGACATAATCGGCGGCTCTCGTTCGGGGCAGATTCACATCGTTAATCAGCAACTATCCAGTGCCGCGCGGGCCTTGTTTTCGGTGGAATGGCTGGCAGCGGTCGCCAGCTCTTGTCCGGTGATGAGTTCGTAGAGAAACGTTCGGAATTCCGCGCTTGCCTGTTCGTCCTGGAAATCGAGCTGGTCAGCTCGGTAGGTGGTGGCGAAGTCTCCGCGGACTCGGTAGTGCCCGTCAGGAAGCAGGGCCGCCAACCACAGGCGATCGTCACTGGCCTCCTGGTCGACGAAGCGTGCAGGCCGAACGCTGGTGGCCCGACGGATTTCGAAATCGGCGCTGGTGACGGCGTCGACGAGGTCGGCCACGATCAGCCGTTCCAGTGCCGTGAGAGGCCGGCTGCCGCTGGTGTCGTCATAGCCCAGGTACCAGTCGGTGCGGCGATGCCAGCGTTGCGCTGCCGGGCCACTGTGGCGGCATTGTTCGCCTTGAGCGAACGTGGCGCACGTGTCCAGGACCGCGCCGTGAAGATCAACGATGTTCCATCCGCCGGGACCGGGGTGGATGCGCCAGGTCGCCGGTGGATTGGCGAAGTGCGCCCGGGCGGCATCCTCAAAGACGGCGTCAAGGCTCATTGGCAGACCTCCCAATGGAGCGAGTAAAGATAGTCTTGACGCTAGGTGTCACTCCCCGGCTTGTCAAGATAGTCTTGACCGTTGTGGTGGTTCGTTGCTAGACGCTCGGGCGGGTCCGGAGTTCATGGTGAGATGGGCGGCATGGAAGAAAGCGACGCACTTGAGGAGCTGGTGCGCGCCCATAGCGATCTGGAACGTCTGACTGATGAACTCGCGGATGCACGGGAGCGGCGCCGCACGGCAGCGCAACGCCTGATCGACGGCGGCCGCGGTACGACGTGGATTGCCGCGCAGCTCGGCGTGACGAAACAAGCCGTTGACGGGTTCGTGAAGTACAAACAGCGAAAGACGCACGCGGAGAAGTGATTCGGAGATCATCCCAGTGGGTCGGAAGAGCCGATCAGATTTCGGCTCGCCAGGGAGGCGTCTGCCGTGCGGACCTGAAAGCAACCAGCGCGCCGACCGCTCGACCGATAGCGGCGACGTCGGATGCCTTACCGGTCTTTTGGACGATGTACGCCGCCAGCAGGTAAAACCCTATGGCGACGATCGCGCGGACCATCGCGCCGAAGGCCAGGGCGGCGATGACAATGACAGCAGTGGCTTGCAGTGGACTCATGCGGGCGCTTCCAGTTAGTCGGGTCGCGCGATCCCCTCGCCGTGGGAATGCGGAGCCTGCCTCGCATGGTTAGCTCACGCCCCCACGCCGTGTTGTCGGGTCACAACACGTTCGCCCGTGGGGTACGCAACAAGCTACCTGCATTCGAGCATGTCTCATTTTTAGAGAAATGAGACACACCAAAATGGGGCTACTCCCCCTCCTGTAGCCCCAGGTCACAGTGTCTCATTTCCTGTCTCACACCGCGTGTCTCAGATCTGCGCTGTCGGTGCAGGATGAGACAGTCGTTGGCATGACGGCGACCCTCGGCTATGCGCGAGTCAGCACCACCGGCCAGGACCTGGAGGCCCAACTTGGCGCGCTCGCCGTAGCCGGCGTCGACGCGGACCGAATCTTCACCGACAAGCTCTCTGGTGCTGTAAACACTGACCGGCCTGGTCTGACGGCCATGCTGAGATACGCCCGTGAGGGCGACACCGTGGTGGTCACCGCCATCGATCGACTGGGCCGGTCTGTTGCGGAAGTCACCCGCACTATCGCAGGTCTTGCTGACCGGCGAATTGTGTTGCGCGCCTTGCGGGAAGGCGTAGACACGGGTACGCCGACAGGCCGTGCCGTGGCCGCCATCATGGCGACGCTGGCCGAGCTCGAGCTCGAGCTCGGCCGTGAACGGCGGGCCGCCTCGCGCGATTCCCGGCGTGCCCGCCATATGCCCGCTACCAAGCCGTGCAAGCTGACCCCAGAGCGTCAAGAACAACTACGCCGCCTCGCCGGCACGGGTGAACCTGTGTCCGAACTTGCTCAAGCATTCGGCGTGAGCAGGGCAACGGCATATCGGTACCTGTCAGCACGATGACAACTCAGCATTGGAGGAGTCGATGCGGTCGAATCCGATCAGCTGGATGTGAATCCTGAGCCCTCGTCGATGGCGGAGATCACGACTTACCGCTCACGCGGAAGCGCACCAGCGGTGAGTGCCGAAGCGATGGAGCTGGCCAGGCGCTGCTTCCCCACGCTCGCCCGCAGTGCAGTGACCCGGTGCGGCTCGCGAGTGGTCGGTCGTCCGGCAATCCGCGGGCGGGCGGTAGGCTCCTGCACGACCCTGGCTGCGCAGTTAGACCTGCCGCTGGGCGTGCTGTCTCCGACGCATCTAGGGAGGTCATGTGTCGGTACCGCCGATGCCGGTCGCGCCAACTGTCGTACCCGTCGGCTCGGTTCCAGACGGCAAGGTCTCCGATTATCTAACCGGCAAGCTCCTTAACGACACACCCGAGGAATACGTTCGTCAGAACATCGAGAAAGCTCTTGTCAGACAGTACAAATACTCAGCTAAAGACTGTGAGCCGGAGTTTCCGATCGGAGTGGGCCGCAGCAGAAAGCGCGCCGATATCGCGGTATTCGGACCCGGGCAAGACCACACTCAGAACAACGCATACATCTTGGTCGAGACCAAGAAGGCAGACATTAAGCCGTCGCATAAAACGGAGGGCGTCGACCAGCTGATTTCGTATATGTCGGCGTGCCTAAACACCAAATACGGTATGTGGACGAATGGCGACGACCGACTCTGCTTCGCCAAGCGACCTGATGGGAAGGGCGGCTGGACTGTCGATGAGATCATCGACATACCGGGCCTCGGTCAGACGGAGGAGGACGCCCAGCGTCCCAAGCGCAAAGACTTGAAGCCGGCAACAGCTGACAATCTCCTTTTCGCTTTCCGGCGCTGCCACAACTACATCGCCGCTCACGAGGGCAAACAGAAGACCGAGGCCTTTTGGGAGTTGCTCAAACTGATCTTCACCAAGATCGAGGACGAGCGATCAAAGGTGATCAGCTTCTATGCCACTCCAAGCGAGCGGGAAAACAGCTCGATCGCCACCGCCGCGAAGAAGCGCATTCAAGACCTGTTCACCACGAAAGTGGTGAAGAAGTACCCCACCATCTTCGACGTCAAAGACACCGAGATCGATTTGAAGCCGACGGTCGTCGCCTACGTCGTAACGCAGCTGCAGGGTTACTCGCTGCTGGCCTCACCGGTCGACGTGAAGGGCGTGGCCTACGAAGAGATCGTAGGTTCCAACCTTCGCGGCGATCGCGGCGAATTCTTCACCCCTCGAAACGCTTGCCGAATGGCTGTCTCGATGATTAACCCGCAGCCGGAAGAACGCCTCCTGGATCCATCATGTGGGACTGGCGGTTTCCTCATCGCCGCAATGAACCACGCGCTCGAATTCATCGAGCGATCGGAGCGGGAGCAGTGGGTCGATCCCGCAAACGGAACCGACTCCGAGCGAGAAGAGCTTTTCCGACGCAGAACTGAGTATCTATCGCAAAACGTATTCGGCATTGATCTCAACCCTGCATTGGTTCGAGCGGCCAAGATGAATATGGTCATGAACAACGACGGGTCCGGTGGGCTCTTCCAAGGAAACACCCTTGAGAATCCACATCGGTGGGATGCCCTCACGCGCAAGGCGATCCCACTTGGCAGCATCGACGTAATCGTCTCGAATCCCCCTTTCGGCGCCAAGATCCCGGTCGACGACGAAGACACCCTGTCTCAGTACGACCTCGCCGCTACGTGGGATCAAGACGAGGGCGGCAACTGGGATATCCGAGTGGATCGGCACGGCAGCAGTGTGCTGCAGAAGTCGCAACCGCCAGAAATCCTGTTTATCGAACGCGCGCTGCAGTTGCTCAAACCCGGCACGGGGCGCATGGCGATGGTCATCCCGAATGGCATCCTCAACAATCCAGGTCTCGCCTACGTCCGACACTGGCTGGTACGGCACGCCCAAATACTCGCCGTAGTTGACATGCACCGGGACCTGTTTCAGCCGGGCAACGACACACAGACGTCGATGGTGCTTATGAGACGGCTCAGCGCCGAAGAAGTCGCTGAAGCTGAGATCACAGGCCTCGACTACCCGCTGTTTATGGCAGTGGCCGAGAAGATCGGCCACGACAAGCGCGGCAATGTGATTTATCGGCGAACTGACGAGGGGGAAGACGCTCTAATCAGCAGAGTCGAGACCGTCACCGAGATCGACCAGAAGACTGGTGGAGAGGTGCGGCGAGATATCACCGTCACAGAGCGACAAGTCGACGATGAACTCCCGGAAGTCGCCACCGCTTACCTACGCTGGTTGAGCGAGCAGAAATGATCGTGGCTCCTGTCCGGTCGAGCGTGGCGTTCGCGCAAGGTCGGCTCGATGCCAAATTTCATTGCTCGCCGGGCGTTCAGGCGAACGAGCACATGGTGCTTCTGAAGGCAGCCGGCACTCGATTTAGCAGAGTCGCCGGCGAAGGCGCACTCGGTAGTGTGAGTCCTACGACACGCACGAAGCGTGTGTACGCCGCACCTGGCGAAGAGGCGCTGCCATATCTGCGCCCGTACGATGTGTTCGACTACCTCCCCCAAGCTGCCGACATGTTGTCTGTGGCGGGCAGCAACGGTCTCGACCGGTTGACGCCAAAGCCGGGCACCATCCTGCAGACATGCTCGGGTCGCAACCTGGGGCCGTTGGTATATGCCGACAGCTTCATCAGCCGCTTCGTCGTGAGCGATGACATGCTCCGGTTGAACATCGATGACGAGGCAGACCGCCTGTATGCGCTTACATTTCTTAGCACGCCGACGGGCCAGGCGTTGCTAACCCGGAGCAAGACCGGCAATGTCATCGATCATCTCTCTGCCGACGATCTTGCTGCCATTGAGGTGCCCTTTTTTGACCGTAAGTTGACCACCTCGATCGTGTCGAAGATGCGCAAAGCGGTAACGCTTCGCGAGAGCGCCCGACTGCGGTTGGACGCACTCGTCACCGAGTTCGCTCAGCAGTTGCCACAGCCGAGCCGCGACCGTCCGATGAGAGAGGGTTGGACTCAGCGCGCTTCTTCATTGGGAGTTCGCCTGGATGCTGCGTTTCACGATCCGCTGGTGCGTGCGATACGAAACGCGTTCCAAAGCGATGGGGTGAAGGTCGGTGATGTCGCCGAGACGTTCATCCCCGGTCGCTATAAGCGCTACTACGTCGAGTCCGCCTATGGACGCCCTATCGTGTCGGGGCGGCAACTACTGCAAGCCAAACCCGTCAACCTGCGCTATATCGCTTCGCGGTCGTTCGACTTCTCCGTCTATGAGTTGTCCGACGGAATGATTGCGTTCGGGGCTGAGGGCGCGCCGAGGAACGAATTGCCCAGCCCGCGCTCATTACGAGCGATCGGGCGTCCTGGCTTGCCAACAATCACGTGATGCGTGTACGGCCGAAGGCCGGTGTAAATCCTGGTTGGTTGTACCTATCGTTCGCAGTGTGGCAGGTACAGGCTCAGGTGAAGGCATGCGCCTGTGGCTCGGTAGTGGATACGGTCTATCCCCCTGATCTTGATCAGGTGCTTCTACCGCCCGTTGATGAAGCGAGAGGTGATGCAGCAATCCAATGCTGGAATGACTTCTCAGCCGCTAACTCGCTCGAACGCAAGGCCATAGACGTCCTAGAAAGCGAAATCTTGGACAAAGTTGGTGCTCGGCTCTAGGCCAAGCACTATCGCCGCCAAACAAAGTTGCGCCACCGACTGACGCTGCTGGAATTGGCGCCCACGCACTCCTAACCTTCTGATCTGCAGTTGCATCGCGCGGGACCTACGGACTTTTAATCCGCAGGTCCCAGGTTGATCGGTCGTGGCGCGGAACCAAGGCCTCGCTCATACCCTCTGACTCTTAATCAGCGGGTCCGGCGTGCGCGAGCAAGGGCCTTCTAAGCCCTAGATCCGAATGTGCCCGGGGCAGCGGAGCCGTGGACTCATAATCCGTGGTCGCAACTGGGTTGGTCGTGGCTGGGACAAGGCATTCAGGCATAGTTCGCATGGGCTAGCGCACGCTTGCATGGTCTACCCGTTGTGCCTATAGTTGCAGGTGAAGCTGATGCATTGCGGTGTCATCAGAAGTGGACCCCAGGAGATCCTGCCGGAAGACAGGGCCTGGGGTTCTGCGTATTCAGGGCTCGATTTCGAGCAGGGTCACCTTCGTTTCAATCAGGGCGTAGTGCTCGGATCGCCGCAGCGCAGCTGAGTGACCGCCCCGCAACACGCATCGGGTATCCACAGCATCGGCTCGGCAGGCCCGCCAACATGATCCAGACGCAGCTGGCCGCCGAGCATTCGCCTCCGGCGCAGATAGTCCAGCGTCCGGTGGTCTTGCCGGTCATCCTTGGGGCCGCGTGACTCCACCACTGCCCGACCAACACCCAGAGCTACCAACTCCGGCAATAGTCGCTCCATACAGAGCCGGCGCTGACGCTCAGGGTGATCACTGCTGTCGGGGCGTGACCGCACCACGACTAGGTGTTCGACGTCCAGTTTGGCGACTGTCGCCGCGATCGTGAGCTGTCGGCCCCGATCCTCATCACGCCAGTGCAGCTTGCGATGCCTTCTACCCACCAATAGCGACCGCATCGCTCCCGCGCCGCCGCAGCTTTCGCGGCCTCGCTGATGACAGCGCTCAGGATGTATGTCCCAGGATCAACGCGCTGGTGGGACCCCGATTCATCAATCCAGGCGTCAAACACACTCATGGGCGCAGACGGTAGTGGCCACGGGTGCACGAGCGCACGGACACAAACATCCATCAATCCATATACCTGTATGTATAGATGGATTGGTGTATGGTTGCGCCATGATTTGGTCACTCGTGCACACCAAGGGTGGGGTTGCTAAGACCACGACCGCGATGTTCCTAGCTGCTGCAGCGGCTAGACGAGCCGTCGTAGATGCCGATCCTCAGGGCTCGGCGACCTCTTGGGCGGAACGAGCGGCATCACTGGACATGTCGCTGCCCTTCACGGTCACTCCCGCCACAGCAGACGACCTCCGAGGACTCACCAGTACGCCCGATGAGCTCATCGTGATCGACACCCCGCCGGGCACTGCTACGGCGATCGACGCCGCGATCGACGCGGCCGATTTGGTGATCATTCCGACCGACCGCGATCGGCCGACATAGACCGCGTATGGCCGACGTTGGACATCACCGCACACCGACCCACCACCATTCTGCTGACGCTGGTCGATCTCCGGAAAGTCGAGGCCACCGAGATCCCGCTAGCACTGGCCGACGCTGAAGCGCCCATCCTGCGCACCGTCGTGCGAGCACGTACCGCCGTTGAGCGGGCGTTCGGCCGTGGCATTCCTCGCTACCTCGGCGACTACGCCGACGTATTCGAGGAATTGACCGCAGCGATGGTGCCCGAGGAGGTTGTTGCGCAGTGAACGCCAAGCAGACCACCGCCGACCAAGTTCGGTCTTCGATCATTCGCCGGCCGGTGTCGACGGCACCCAGCGCCCGGGCGGCCGAAACCTTCCACCCTGTCTCCCCGACGACCGACCCACCGCGGTCCGATGCGCCCCCGCAGCGGACCACCGTCGTCTATCCCGCGCAAATGCGGCTCGGCCTCAAGTCGCACGCAGCAACCCGCGACACCACAGTGACCGAACTCGTACGCCTCGCGGCCACCGACGGACTCACCGACGCGGCAGCACTGGCGCAATCGTCTCGGCAGTTCCAAGGAGTAAACGGTCGGCGAAGCACCGTGGACCTACCCGCTGACCTGCACAAGACGCTGAAGGTGACCGCCGCCCAGTACGACACCAGCGTGCAAGCCCTGCTCCTGGCGGCCGTCCACGGCGCATATCCCGAGCTCAGCGCCTGACACCCATACATATAGGTCTACATCCATCAATCCATACATACAGGTATATGGATTTATAGATTGATGGATGTAGACTCTCTGAGCACGAGAGTTGCGTGGTTAGCATTCACTGACGAGGGCGATGGACAGCCGCGATGATGGCAGCCGCCGCCCGTCCAATATCAGCGATGCCAGTGGTCTCACCTGTGGTGCGCACGATAAACGCCGCTAACAGGTAGAAGCCGATGATCGCAACAATGATTGCGACAACGACAACGACAACAACAGTGGCGATAGTGATGCTCATCGGTGCACT